>CAYTWC010000068.1:0-8691 GCA_964441975.1 uncultured Acidimicrobiaceae bacterium
CATTTCGGATCTCCTATTCGCCTCTGACCTTGGCCACGATTTCCTGTGCGGCCGCAGTCGGTACTTCTTGGTATGAGTCGAACTGCATCGTGTACTGCGCTCGTCCCTGGGTCCTCGATCGGAGATCGCCCACGTAGCCGAACATCTCTGCAAGCGGGACGATGGCGGTGACGACCTTGGATGGTCCTCGTGCCTCCATCGACTCGACTTTGCCCCGACGTGCGCTGATGTCGCCGATGACATCGCCCATGTAGTCCTCGGGTGTGACGACTTCGAGGGCCATCACGGGTTCGAGGAGCTTGACGCCTGCGGACTTCGCCGCGTCCTGGATCGCCATCGATCCGGCGATCTTGAACGCCATCTCGTTGGAGTCGACGGCGTGGCTCGACCCATCGATGAGCCTGGCGCGGATGTCGACGAGCGGATATCCGGCAAGGACTCCGCTGTCGAGCGCTTCGCGCATGCCTTTCTCGACGGCGCCGATGTACTCACGGGGGACGTTCCCACCCTTGACGGCGTCTTCGAACTCAAAGCCCGAACCCGGCTCGAGCGGCTCGAGATCGATGACGACGTGGCCGTACATACCGGAACCACCGGTCTGACGCTTGAACTTGGCGTCGATCTTGCTGACCGGACGCTTGATGGTCTCGCGGTACGCCACCTGTGGGCGGCCCACATTCGCCTCGACCTTGAACTCACGGAACAGCCGGTCGACGATGACTTCGAGGTGGAGCTCGCCCATACCTTCGATGATCGTCTGACCCGTTTCCTCGTCGGTATGGACGACGAACGTCGGGTCTTCCTCAGCAAGACGGCTGAGCCCGGTGCCGAGTTTGTCCTGGTCGGATTTGGTCTTCGGTTCGATCGCGACGGAGATCACAGGATCGGGGAACGTCATCGACTCGAGCTGGATCGGATGGTCCGACGCTGACAACGTGTCGCCGGTCTTCGTGTTCTTCATACCGACCGCGGCGACGATGTCGCCGGTCATGATCTCGTCGATGTCTTCCTGCTTGGCGGCATGCATCCGGAGCAGACGACCGAACCGTTCCTTCTTCCCGTTCGTGGTGTTGGTCACGGCATCGCCCTTGTCGGCGCGACCGGAGTACACCCGGAAGTAGGTGAGCTTGCCGACATATGGGTCGGACATGATCTTGAAAGCAAGCGCTGAAAACGGCTCTGAATCCAGTGCCTTGCGCTCGATCGTCTCATCCTCGTTGCCCGGCGTGAAGCCCTTCATCGGAGGGAGGTCGACAGGCGAAGGGAGGTACTGGTTCACGGCATCGAGCAACGGCTGGACACCCTTGTTCTTGAATGCGGTTCCCAACATCACGGGGACGAAGTCTCGCCCGATCGTTCCCTTGCGGATGACCGACCGGATCTCGTCAGGAGTCAGATCCTCTTCCATGAGGTACTTCTCCATGAGATCTTCATCCTCGGCGGCGACGACGTTGAGCATCTTGTCGTGCCATTCCGCTGCTTGCTCGGCATACTCAGCAGGGATCTCGGTGCGCTCCCATTCGATGCCCTCATCGTCGTGCCACAGGATGGCTTCCATCTCCACGAGGTCGACGACACCGCGGAAATCTCCTTCGGACCCGATCGGAATCTGGATGGCAACGGGGTTTCCGCCGAGTCGGTCGACGATCGACTGCATGGCGGCGAAGAAGTCTGCGCCGATCCGGTCCATCTTGTTGATGAAACAGATACGCGGAACTCTGTACTTGTCGGCCTGTCTCCACACGGTCTCTGACTGCGGCTCGACACCGGACACAGCGTCGAAGACCGCGACCGCTCCATCGAGGACACGAAGTGAACGCTCGACCTCGACCGTGAAGTCGACGTGACCGGGTGTGTCGATGATGTTGATCGTATGGCCATCCCATAGGCATGTGGTCGCAGCGGAAGTGATCGTGATTCCACGCTCCTGTTCCTGCTCCATCCAGTCCATGACGGCAGCGCCCTCATGAACCTCACCGATCTTGTGGGTGCGGCCCGTGTAGTAGAGAATGCGCTCGGTGGTGGTCGTATTGCCCGCATCGATGTGGGCCATGATTCCGAGGTTGCGAATTGTCTCGAGTGGGATGGTTCTAGCCATGATGTGTTACCAGCGGTAGTGGGCGAAAGCCTTGTTGGACTCCGCCATCTTGTGGATGTCTTCCCGACGCTTCACGGCCGAACCAGTGCGGTTGGCAGCGTCGAGGATTTCGTTTGCAAGGCGGTCCGCCATCGCGTTCTCGCGCCGTTTCCGGGCGAACTCGACGAGCCATCGAACCGAAAGCGTCTGAGCACGTCGGGGACGGACCTCGACCGGGACCTGATAGGACGAGCCACCGACACGGCGGGTGCGTACTTCCATCGAGGGCCGGATGTTGTCAATCGCACGCTTGAGGACGGGAAGCGGGTCTGACCCCGTGCGACGCTCGACGGTGTCCATCGCTGTGTAGACGATGCGACGGGCTGCGCCCTTCTTGCCCTTCAGGAGGACCTTGTTGATGATCTGGGTGACGAGGATCGACTGATAAACCGGATCCGGTTCAAGCTTCCTTACCTCTGCTGGAGCTCTGCGCATCTACGACTCCTTCTTTGCGCCGTAACGCGAACGCGCCTGCTTGCGTCCGTCGACGCCAGCTGCGTCGAGGGCACCACGGATGACTTTGTAGCGAACACCGGGAAGGTCCTTCACACGTCCGCCACGGACGAGCACGATGGAGTGTTCCTGGAGGTTGTGACCCTCACCCGGGATGTATGCGGTGATCTCCATCCCCGACGAGAGGCGAACGCGGGCGACTTTCCGAAGGGCCGAGTTCGGCTTCTTGGGCGTGACGGTGTACACGCGGGTACACACGCCGCGTCGTTGCGGGGAACCGGCGAGACCGACGGTCCTCATCTTCTTCGGCTTTGGCTTCCGGCCTTGTCGGACCAGTTGCTGCACGGTTGGCACTTGCTTTTCCGTCTCTCTTCTCGGCGCACTCCGACCCGACACCCGGGTATCGGAGTTCTGACGAACGAAAATCGGCACCGCTGCACAGCGCAGCAGAGCCGATCCCTGTAGTGAACCTCTTCCAGCACAACAGCATCCGAGGATGCCTCCGGGTACCGGCGGGTTCGGTCTGGGGTAAACCTGACGGCAGTATAGGGCACGCGTTTCCTAACGCGCAACAAAGAACGGCCCACCGGGGCCATCCACCACCTGGTTCGTTGCGTGACACTACCACACCGCGCTCACATCGCACGTACTTCCGTCAGAAATGCAGCAAAGGACGTCGGAAACCCGGTCTACGCCAGCCCGTGCTTGACGGCAAGGACCGCTGCTTGGGTCCGGTCATGAACACCGAGTTTGGCCAACACGGCGCTCACATAGTTGCGGACGGTGCCCTCCGAAAGGAACAAGCGATCGGCGATCTCGGAGTTCGACAATCCCTTCCCGATGAGGACGAGCACGTCTCTTTCTCGTTCGGTGAGGTCCTCAGCGAACGCATCCCCGGAGTCGGCCGATTGGCTTGCGAGTCGGAGCAACAGGCCCCCTGCAATCGAGGGGTCGAGGTGCGTTTCACCATCCACGGTGCCCCGGATGGCGGCCACGATGCGGTCGCGCGGAACGTCCTTGAGGAGATACCCAGCCGCGCCGGCACGCACGGCGTCGAGCACCCACTGCTCGTCGGTGTACGTTGTGAGTACGAGAACGCTGACGTCGGGGTGACGGGCAACGATCCGGCTCGTTGCCTGCACACCGTTCATGATCGGCATGTGGAGATCCATCAGGACGACGTCCACCGGTGTCCCGGCAACAGCCTCGACGGCTTCAGCCCCATTGGCTACGACGCCGACAACATCAAAGTCCGGCACGAGATCGAGAATCGTACGCAGCCCCTCTCGCACCACCTCTTGGTCATCGCAGACGAGAATACGGATCTTCATGCATCCTCCTGGGGAGCCACCGATTCGTGAACAGTTCGCTGATGGACGATGGGAGCGGTGAACACCAGCGTCGACCCGCCTCCCGGCTCCGAGTCGACGTCGAGGGAACCGCCGACGAGCTTCGCACGCTCAGCCATCCCAGTCAGTCCGTGACGATCCGGATCGACCGAGCCCGGCGCAAATCCTTTGCCATCGTCGGCAACCGTCACGGTCACCATGGTCTTCGTCGCCTCGAGCCGCACGTCGATTCGACTTGCTTCGGCATGTCGCACGACATTGGTCACTGCTTCCTCCACGATGCGGAACACCGTGTGTTCGAGATCAGGAGAAAGGAGAGGGAGCGGTTTCGCGATTTCGGCGACGGCCGAGATACCAGCCACATCTTCGGCATCTGCGACCAACCATTCGATGGAGCCTTCCAGACCCCGTTCCTCCAACGGGGATGCCCGAAGGTCGCCAATGGCTCGTCGGGCGTCGCTGAGACCCGACCGGGTCGCATCGAGCGCACGCTCGACGAGACCCTGAGCCCGTGCCGGGTCCTCCTGCCAGACTGCGAGAGCTGCCTCAAGCTGGATGACGGTACCGGTCATCGAATGAGCGAGCGTATCGTGGAGTTCGCGGGCCATCCGGTTTCGCTCCCGACCGACTGAGAGTTGCTCGACCGCCGCCGCGTAGCCCTGAAGCTTTGCTCGATCCTCCCGCTGTCTGGCGACGAGCTTGGAGATGAACAAACCCAGGAAGGCAAACAGAGCGGCACGCGCTATCAGCAGGGCACCGAGCACGGTGAGGTCGAGACCGGTCGGCGCGAATTCGTCGGTGTGCGCTGCAAGGGCGCCTCCCGTCGCGACAAGATCGAGAACCGTTGACCCCACCGCGAAAACAAGGACCCATCGGTACCGATACTGCCACGCGACGATGATGAATGGCACGAAGAGCAAGAAGAAGGGAACCCAGTAGTCGGTGAGAGCCTCGTTCGGCGTGAACCCGAGGGCAAGCCTCTTGTCGATGGTCGAAACCGCATCAGCGATCGGGGCCACGGTTGCCAGCACGACAGCCGTCGGGAGGAACGCCCTACCGAGGGCGCGCTCGAACCATGGGACGAGCAGCAGTACCAGGAGCAAACCGAACAGGACAATCCCCACCTGCGGGAACTGTGGTGGCTCGGGAGGGCTGTCACCTCGTGCAGCGACGAGAACGGCAAGCAAGACGCCGAATCGGATCCCGACGTACCAGCGGAACAGATTCAGGAGGCCGGGCTCGATCAACGTGGTCACCTCTCCATTGTGCCTCGCGACCCGATCATTGACAGTGTTTGTCGTCATTGCAGGACATGACATCTGTCATGCCGACTCATGACCACCGTGAGTGTCGGACGTCGACGTTCGGTGTTCGACTTGTGGAGAGGTGGAAAACACAAGGAGGTTCACCATGAGGAAGACACTCGTAGCCATGTTCGCCGGGTTGGCCCTGGTTGCAACCGCATGCTCGATCGATGTGGAGTCGAACCCCGATGGGTCATTGACGATCACATCGACCATCGACGAGACGAGACTACAAAGCGCTATCGACCGTTCGATCGAGGATCCGACAGTTGAGGAACTCGACATCGACTTCCGCGACGGGTTCGTGACCGTCGAAGGCCGGGGACCCGACGAGACGACCGGGCGGGTGAACGAGACATCGTTCGACGCCGAGCTCAGCGTCGAGGACGGGCATCTCGCTGTCGATCTCACGAACGCGTTCTGGAACGGTGAACCGATGCCCCTGTGGATCGTCGAGATCTGGAACGAGAGCCTCGCTCGCAACCTCGAACGTGAGGGGCGAAAGAACCCGGATGCGACGCTGACGAGCGTGGAGGTGACCGATGGCGAGGTCGTGATGGTCTGGCATGTCGAGACCGAAGCGAGCAAGAGATAGCAACCACACGAACACCCGGACATCAAGAAGGAGGCGCCGAGCGGCGCCTCCTTCTGGTTCGGTGACCCTCTACTCGACGTCGACGGTCAGCGAGTAGGTCCTCTCAGCAACTGCATCGCCGGACACGGCCTTGTATTCGAGGTCGAGCGGCGACGTTCCTGTGGAGACGGCTTTGAACGTGAGAGTGACCACGCCGGGCGATCCGAACCGATCGTCGTTGGCATCGAACGAGGGATCACCGTCCTGTTCAAGCACGGTTGGGTCGATCGTGTCGGCTACCTGCCAGTTGAATCCTGTGGTCGGATTCCCCTCGAGTTGAACCTCAAGCGTGTCTCCCACGGAGAGATCAACCGTCGTTCCATCGTCGGTGGGGCCAACTTGCACTGTGGATGAAGACGAGCAGCCTGCCAAAGACACAACGAGTGCGACAGCACCGATCAATAGGAACATGGCGCGGGTTCTGACCATCATGGTTTGCCTTTCGACTCGAAGCTACCCCTCGACGCTATGCGCTGGCACGCCCGATTTCAAGACCTTGTTTCGTCTCTTCCCGAGGAATCATCTGTGTCGAAGCGGACGAACGCGTGGAGGCGCGAAACCTCCTGCACGTCGTCGAACCCGGCTGACCGATACAACGCATGCTGGCGGTGCTCGTCGTCGGTAAGGAGAACCTTCTGTCGGACGTGCGCATAACGCTCAACGATGTGCTTCAGCAAAGCAGTGCCGAGTCCCCTCCCCTGCCACGACGGATGCACGAGCAGGTCCTGCAAGTAGAACACCGAGACATCGTCGGAGATACCTCGGACGAGGCCGACAAGGCGCCCGCCGTCGCGCACGACCGCGACGTGACCGGACTGTGCGACCGCTTCGGCCAGCCTCTCAGGGCGTGCGGTGTAGATCGTCCAGCCGACGGCGTCGTACAGGTCGACGAGCTCGGCAGCTGGGACGGTCGCGACGACCTCGATCCGCAGGTCAGCCATCAGATCGGGAACGTCGGGGGCTCCGACGGTGGCGTCGGGTGGCCGTTGTCAGAGTCCGTCGGAGGCGGCTCGATCACCTCGACCCGTTCCGATCCCTCGGATCGTGGACGGTTCGCCTGGTACTCGCGGAACCCGAAGAACGCAAACATCACAACGAGTACCGCTGCGAACTGGTAGCCGTTCATCAACGCGAGTGGGACCACGATCGCCACCGCGGTCCAGCTCACGACCTGTGCGATGAGAGGCGCCTTCTTCTCATTGAATATGGCGATGAAATGCTGCGTCATGTGACCACCGTCCAAGGGCACGATCGGGACCCAGTTCAACACGCCCCACACGAGCGCCACGAAGATGAAGTAGTCGAGGAAGTCAATGGACAGATCGGGCCACGAGTCGAACACGTCGAGGCGGGCGAGTCCGATGATTCCGAGTCCGGCGACGATTCCGACGGCGGAGCCCGCCCCCGAGATCAGGAAAGACTTCCAGTGGCTCACCTTTTCGGGATGTCGGAACGATGTCAGACCGCCGAGACCGTACAACGTGACCTCGATGCCTTCGGCTCCGAACGCACGGGCGGTGAGTGCGTGCCCGAATTCGTGCAACATGATCGCCACGAAAGCCGCCAGCAGCCACATCACAGCCGACTCGATCGACGCGAGCGGTCCGAGGACGACGATGATCAGAAACGACAGGTGCACGCCGACCGGGATACCGAAGAGCTTGAACCGAACCATGGTTGCAAGCTAGCGGTCCGCCGGACAACTCATACGTTGCCCAAGCGGTCAGAGGCTCGGGATGTCGAAGAACGGTCCGACCATCTGCAGCCCGATCGCGCCACCGGCCCACGCAAACAGGACGAACAAGACGAGCGAGGCCCCAGCGATCGACAGATTCTTCATGAACTGGGTCATCTCCATCTGTTGCATCATGCCTTCGTCGGTCCAGAAGTGGTGAACCAAGACGGCCGATCCGAGTGTCCATATCAGCGCCATCAGGAATCCGATGTCAGTCCAGATCCCGAGGATGATCATGACCCCGGCGGCAAGAAGCCAGACACCGGTGATCGACACCTTGACCTTCGCATTCGAATTACCACGTGCCTCCGCGTACTGTGCGGTCGACTCGAGACTCATGAAGTGCCCGCCGATCGCTGAGCCGATCAGGATCGCGGCGAACATCACTCTGCCGATCAAGATGACGAAATCCATCGGTGGACCTCCTTGCGATTCGTCACTTCCACCCTACCTTCGGGGCGTACGCGGACCGTGGACTCCACCGACACGGGAAATTCTTCCAACTCCGGCTCAAGAATCAGGCAGCCAGGGTCGAAAGCACTAGTGACGCAACGTGTGAGAGTGCCACCGCATGAGAGAGAGAATCGAGGAGTTCGTCGAGCGCGACTACGCCAAGGTCGTCGCCGCAATCGGCATTGTCACTGACGAACCGGATCTTGCCGACGAAGGCGTACAGGCGGCGCTCGTGAAGGTCGCAACCGGCACCAACGACTACGACGCATTCGCCGCTCGGGTCGCAATCGTCGCGACCGGAGAGGTCCGTCTGCTGGCCCGCCGACGCTCGAACCAGCAGATGTCGGGTGTCTCGACGTCGAGACCCGAAGGACTGCCACCACCGCTCGTTCAGGAGGCACCCATCGTCGATGCCGTCCGCGAGCTGTCCCAGCGTCAGCGAGAGATGGCGCTGATGTATTTCTATCTCGGTGCATCGATCGATGACATCGCTGAGGTCTCCTATCTCAATCCATCGACGGTCGAGACCCACATCGACCAGGCGAGGCGCTTGATCGCCGAATACCTTGTCAACGCCCCGAACATCAGCACCCAGACGTCGGCCGGGAAGGTCGATCCTGAATCCG
>CAYTWC010000069.1:0-7359 GCA_964441975.1 uncultured Acidimicrobiaceae bacterium
CGCTCGATGACGACCCTGTCAACCGTGCCCGAGGGTGGGTGGCGAAGGGGGCGAGCAGGCTCCATATCGTCGATCTCAACGCCGCGGCCGATCAGGATTACGGCAACCGTGAGCTGATCTCGAACATCATCGCTGCCGTCGACGTACCCGTCCAGGTCGGCGGCGGTGTCCGTTCGAACGCGGAGGCCGAACGCGTTCTCGGTATGGGTGCGTGGCGCGTCGTCATCGGAACCCTCGCCATCATCGACCAGGTGCAATTCTGGGAGCTCAATCGCCTGTTCCCCGGTCGCATTGTCGTTTCGCTCGATGTCAAGAAGGACATGGAGATCGTCATCAAGGGCTGGACGGAAGAGACCGGTGAGTATCTCGAGCAAACTCTCATCGAGCTGTCAGCCGGCGGCGCAGCCGCTTTCATGATCTCGGAGGTCGGGCGCGATGCGCTCGCCGACGAACCGCACTTCGAGGCGTTGGATCTCGCACTCAAGACCGTCGACGAGCCGATCATCGCCGCTGGCGGGGTGCGGCACCTGCTCGACGTCGAGGCATTGATGTCGCTGGGGAGCGAGGAACGCCGGCTCGCAGGGATCGTCGTCGGACGCGAAGTGACCGCAGGGCGGTTCAGCATGGACGACCTCGCCGAGACGATCAAGAGGGGTGGTTCGCCTCAGGTGTTCGGACCGTGGTCACACGCCGAATTGGATGCGGCGGTAACCGCATACGCCGAGGTGTCCGGGAAGCCCGACGTCATCAATACACTCACAGAGTTCATCCGGTGGCTGTCGACTCGACCCTGACCTCGACTTCGACGCCAACCAAGACATTGCGGAAGTGCCCGGGGAGGGTCCATGAAGAAACTGTTCAAAGCGATACTGGTCCTTGCGTTCGTCGGATTGATCGCCGCCGCCGTCGCGTCATACGTGTCGAAGAAGAAGCTTGAATCGATGACCGACGAGGAGATCCGCGAGTTCCTCGCGCAGAAGCTTGCGGGCAAGGTGGGCGAGGAACAACTCGCAACGATCCAGGATTCGGTGATCGCTGGCGTCCGGAAGACGCAAGCCGCTGTCGAGGCTTCCGAGGACGTCGTGGCCGACGCCGCCGACACTGCGGAATCGATTGCGGAAGACGCGGCTGACCTGGCCGACGAACTCTCAGAAGACGACGTCAACTGATCTCCGTCGGTCCGTTGCGCGCTTGATTCCGTCGTAGGCGAAGATCCCGATCGCGACCCACACCACGACGAACCACAACAGTCGCGACGCGGCGAGATCCTCACCGTACACCACCACGCCGAGCAGCAGTTGAAGCGTTGGTGCGACGTATTGCATCAGGCCGATCGCCGTCAGCGTGATCCGTTTCGTCGCGGCCCCGAAGAGCAACAGGGGAACGGTCGTCACGATGCCGGTTGCGATCAGGAAGCCCAAGGTCGCATACCCGTCTGACACGGCGAGGTCGTCGGGCGATGTGAACACGATCATCGCCACTGCAGCGGGGACCGCAAGGACGAGCACCTCTCCCATCAACGAGATGAGTGGTGCGGCAATCTCCGGCCGCTTCTTGACCAAGCCATATGTCCCGAACGAGAACGCGAGCGTGAGGGCGATCCAAGGCGGCGTCCCGACAGTGACAGCCATGCCAACCACACCCACGGTCGCGAGTCCGACCGCGACCCATTGCAGCCGACGAAGCCGTTCTCCCAGGATCACAACGCCGAGAGCGACGGACACGAGCGGGAGGATGAAGTAGCCGAGCGACGCTTCGACAAGCTGCTCATTGGTGATCGCATACAGCCATACACCCCAGTTCACGGCAAGAAGTGATGCCGCGAGTGCGGTGAGTGCGACCGTTCTGATCGAGGCGAACGAACGCCGTAGCTCGGTGAATCTTCTCTGGATCGCGAGTATGACGAGGAGCACCGGGATGCTCCAGATGATTCGGTTGGTCAGCAGGTTGACGGCCCCGACATCCACAAGGTTCCAAAAGAGCGGGGTGAGCCCCCACCACACATATGCGCCGAGACCGAACCAGACGCCGTTGCGTGTTTCCATGGGACTGCTCCGTTCAACGGGTCCAGTCTGACAGGTACGCGCGCCCTGACGACCGGTGTGCCTAGCCCACCTCGGGTCGCTCGTCACCGACGATGAACCGTGGACCAGTGCCGCCTGATGCGGCGCGGTCGTTGGGATTGAACAGCGCACATGATCGAAGGGACAGGCATCCGCAGCCGATGCATTCGCCGAGTTCATCGCGCAACGCCATGAGTTCAGCGATCCTCGCATCAAGGTTCGACCGCCAACCCTTTGCCAGTCGCGACCAGTCCGCCTTCGTCGGTGTCCGGCCGTCCGGAAGCGCGCTGAGGGCTTCCGAGATCTCCGAGAGCGTGAGACCGACCTCCTGGGCAGCCTTGATGACCGACACGGTCCGGATCACCGCTCGCTCATAGCGGCGCTGGTTTCCGTCCGTTCGCGTCGATTCGATCAGCCCGATCTCCTCGTAGAAGCGGAGTGCCGATGTCGCGATACCCGTCCGCTTGCTCACCTGACCGATGGTCAGTTGCTCGTCCATCAGAACCTCCAAGGAAATGGCCTTGACTTCAAGTTTACTTGAAGTCGTATCGTGGTGCCATGCCACTCATAGACACACCACACAGGACAGCAACACACCCGTTCGGGTATGCCGATCTCGGGAGATTGATGGCGCTGATGACCGGCGACGAGAAGCACTCGAGTGCGGCCACGTCGACCCTTGACGTCATCTGGACGCTCTACGACTCGGTCCTCCACGTCGACCCGACCCGACCCGACGATGCCGATCGCGACCGCTTCTACCTGTCGAAGGGGCACGGTCCGATGGCCTACTACGCAGTGCTCGCAGCAAAGGGGTTCCTCACGCCTGACGACCTTCGCGGATTCGCCCGTCCGGGGTCGATCCTCGGTCACCACCCTGACAGAACACTCGTCCCCGGCGTCGAGATCTCGTCAGGATCCCTCGGGCAGGGCCTCGCCCTCGGTGTCGGTGCGGCGATCGGGCTGTCGCTGCGGGGGAGTAGCGGGAGGGTCTTCGTGCTGGTCGGCGACGGCGAACTCGATGAAGGAGCGAACCACGAGGCCATCGCCTTCGCTGGCCGGATGGGTCTCAGGCGGTTGGCCGTCGCCGTCGTTGACAACCGGTCGGCGACGTACGGCTGGCCAGGCGGGGTCGAACAGCGATTCGCGATCGAGGGTTGGGCAACGGCGCGGGCCGACGGAAGGGACCACGGAGCCATCAGGTCAGCGTTTGCGACCGAGCACGCCGACCGACCCCTCGTTGTGGTCGCCGAAGTAGGGAGAAAGTCATGACTGACACGATGCGAACCCGATTCACGAAGGTAGCCAAGGACCTCCTGCGCGTCGACCCCGCCACCGTGGTCGTGCTTGCAGCGATCGGATCGGCTGACTTCGATCGCGGTCTGACGCCCGATCTCCGGTCCCGCGTCATCGATGTCGGGATCCGGGAGCAGGCCATGATCGGTGTGGCCGGCGGGCTCGCTCTCGAGGGTTTCAAACCGATCGTCATGACCTACGCACCGTTCCTCGTGGAGCGTCCCTTTGAGCAGATCAAGCTGAGCCTGACGCATCAGGACGTGCATGCGACGCTCGTGTCGGTCGGTGGGAGTTGGGATGCGTCGGGATCCGGACGTACCCATCAGGCACCGGAGGATGTCGCGATCGTTTCCACCCTCCCCGGGTGGAGCATCCACGTCCCCGGACATCCCGACGAGGCCGAAGCGGCGCTCCGTTCCGCCCACGGATCGCGGAGCTCCCACTACATCCGCCTCACGCTCGACCAGAACTCGGAACCCATGGCATTGGGCGGTGGCGTGGTCACGTTGCGGCGCGGTTCGATCGAGGCACCGACCGTGCTCGCCGTCGGTCCACTTGCCGATGCGGTGCTCACGGCAACCGACCATCGCGACGTGACGGTGTTGTACACCAACGTTCCGGTGCCGATCGATGCACGCACCCTATCGGCCGCTGTCATCTCCGACCGCATCGTGGTCGTCGAACCGTATCTTGAGGGGACGACGGTGGCTCAGGTCGCCAAGGCGTTGTCCGATCGCCCGATGATCGTGGACGCGATCGGCGTGCGGGATCCCGAGCTGAGGATGTATGGCACGCCTCGCGATCTCCGATCGGCTCACGGGCTCGACGCAGACGGTATTCGCCTCTCGCTCGGTCGGATCCTGAGGCGGATGGCCGGATAGGTCAATGTGTCGTACGGGAGCGATACCGTGTCGCCATGACTGCCGCACCACCGAGCGAGTTGACGATCGTTGCGTTCGAACCCGGGCCGCGCCGCCGACACTGGGCACGCGTCGACCGGTTCTCCGAGAGCCCTGATCGGATTCTCTCCCTCGACTCGTGGGCGGGAGACACGGATACGGTCGCTCGCCTGATCGCCGAGGCGTGCGATCGGTTCGGCGTACCTGAACCGGCTCTGAAATTTCACGCCCGCCGTTCGCCGTACACCGGTGCCTGCGAGCGCCCTCGTCATTCCTGGGTGAGCCTCATCGGAGCAGAGGAACTTGCCTATCGGGAGGCGAACGGTTGGGGTCGCGTCGGCGAGAACGGTGCAATCCGGCTGGGACGTACCGCCACGCTCATGACCGTTGCGCACGAGGTGGCGCATCACCTGGTGTTCCATCTCGACCCGCCGAGCACACCCGCGCACGGCCGGATCTGGGTCGAACGCTTCGATCAGGCAGCCACAGGGATCTTCCGCCGCATCGGTTGATGCAGTCCACGCAGCCAGGTCTCCCGACGCGGAGCAGTTCAAATCTCTACGCTTCGTTCGACTCAATCGAAGGGAGTGTTGTGCACTACGGGAGAATCATCGCGATCGTCGGTGTCGTCCTTGCCGCCGTCGGTCTTTTCCTCAAATCAGCATCGTCGGGCGCAGAGGCCCTCATGGGTGACCTCAACGCCGCGACCGACGGTGCGATACCTGCGGGTTTCGACAGTGTTTGGACGTCCATCTATGACGACAAGGCCTGGGCGGCGATCCTGCTCGCAGTCGTGCTGGTCGGCATCCTCGTGTTCAGCCTGATGCCGCCGATCAAGGAACCACTCGCCCGCTCGGGTGGACTGTTCCTCACCATCTTGGGTGTCGTCGTCATCGTCATCGGCGGTATCGCGACGCTTGATGCACTCGACAGCGCCTCTGAGCTGCAGGATGCATTCGCTGGCATGGCAACGGCAGGACAGATCCCAGAGGCCTTCACGGTTTCCATCGGAATGGGGTGGGTGCTGCTCATCGTAGGCGGTGGCGTATCAGCGGTCGGTGGGATCCTCAACGTCATGGCGAATCAAGGCGACGGCTGATCGGGACCGCCAACGGCGTTATTGCGGGGCGAGTCTGACCACCGGGATGATCCGGTCGGTTCTGCTCTGATAGGCCTCGTAGCCTGCGTACGCGTCGACGATCCTGGGCCACCACGTCTCGCGGTCGGCTCTCGACATGGTGTGGGCAGACACCTGTCTGACCTCGCGCCCGATGTGCACAGACGCAGATGGATGCTGGACAAGGTTGCGATACCACTGCGGATGATCGGGACGGCCGCCATAGGAGGCGATGACGATGAGGTCCTCGCCATCGGAGAGGTAGAGAAGCGGCACGGTGTGCGGCCTACCGGTCTCGGCTCCCCTCGACGTGAGTAGCAGCATGTCATTGTCGACGAGCCGGGTACCGACTCGACCGCCTGACAGCCGGTAGGTCATGGCGTGGATTCGGGAGAGCGCCTTCACGGCGGAATCGCGCATGTCCGCAGGGTAGGTAGAACCGGCATGCGACCGGCCCGATTGCAGAAAGCTAGAATCGCCCGTCATGACTTCAAAGGCGTTGAGTGGAGGCATCATCGTCGGAGCAGCCATCGTGGCTGCTGTCGCGTCCTATCTCCTCTTCGGATCCACCGCTGATGCCACCGTCGATGGGGCCTCGACGACCTCGACAACAACCGTGGACTCGGGCGATCCCGCACCGGGAACCGTCTATGTCAGCGAGAACGAGATTCCCCTCGGACCCTCGGTCTTGGTCCCCACGGACGTCGATGTGGACGGACGTCGTGTGTCGATCGAGTACGACCTCCAGCAGCTTGCTCCGATCGAGGGGCTGCCCGCGGGGTTTGTGTTCGTGCCGTTCCAAGGGTTCCAGGAGCTGACACCAGCGGATGCCGAAACGGTGTTCCCGACGTCGTGGACACTCGTCGTCGACGGCACCGAAGTTCCGGGCACCGTGGCGAACCCAAACGCTCGGGCAGCGAGATTCGACATCCCGGACGGCGTCACGGCTTCGCGTCTCGAATCGGCACGGATCGACAGCTACCACATCCAGATCCCGCTCGATCAGCCATTCACGCTTTCCCCGTCGAATCCGTCGCACGAGATCGTCCCCGGCATCACCGCGTCGCTTGCGCAGGTGTCGGAACAGTCGTCCACGACGATCGTCCGTGTGCAGGTGACCGTGTCGGATCCGCTCACACTCGGTGGAATCGACGTCACCGCAAGGGGCGAGGGTGCGATCGTCTCGGTCCGTGAGGCAGAGGGCGGTCCGGTATGGAACCTGACCTACGCCGGGGAGGCGGGTGAGGAGTTCTCGATGTCGCTGGTCGGATCGATGTGGTTCGAAGTCCCGGGACCGTGGCCGGTGGACCTGGAGATCGACGATGGATGACAAGCTGTGGCAGGAGCTACTGGCATCGCCGTACGACGACCAGCCGAAACCGGACCGGAAACATGGCCGTGGATACGTCGGGGTCATGATCGGGACAGCGGTTGCGGTCGTCGTTGGTGGCACGGTCGGCTGGCTCCTTGCCCCCGAATCGACAGAGGCAAGCGCAGCGTCGACGACCACGACCATGGCAACGACCACGACCGAGCCCACGGTGCCGTCGGAACCGGGATTCCTACCCGGATTCACAGCCCTCGGCGACACTGCGTTCGCACCCGTTTTCCAGTTCACGAGCGGTGACCGGACGTATATCGCCATTTCGGAGATCGTCGAAAGCGGGACGATACGAACCGAAACAGAGCCAACACCGATCGCGGCATACGGGTTTGCGGAAGGTATGACCGCGGTCCGTGAGGTGACCGCAGTTGCTGCTCCCGGTATTCGTCTCGTTGAGTTCGCAGAGCCCGCTGGTGACGAATCGCTCGTCGTCACTCGTGGGACCGAACCCGTGACCGAGGCCAGTTGTCCCGACTGCGTGTTCTACATCCAGGAGGAAGGAGCGATCGAGCTTCCGTTCGAGTCGTTCCCCGTCGAGGTGGAGGCCGGCTCGATCTCGATCGACCTCAAGCCCAAGAACGCCAAGCAAGCGCAGACCAT
>CAYTWC010000069.1:7369-8622 GCA_964441975.1 uncultured Acidimicrobiaceae bacterium
TCGACCTCGGAGCCGGGTGGTTGGTTGTGATCGACCGGATGGTGCTCGATGACGAATGGGGGGTCGTCGACTGGCATGTCGAGTCCGATGATGGGCTGGTCGCTCGTGTCGATGTGTTCATCAACTTTCTCGGCACGGAGATCGAACAGTCGGACGGCTCCATCTCAGGCCCTGCCGCACTCATACCCGCCCATACCGTCGGTCCGCGTTTCGGTCAGAGTCAGCCGCCTGCACGCCCCGGCATGGCCGGCGCCGGTTCGAACCAGCTGTCGAGGGTGGGGCCGCACCTCACCTCGGAGAACCCACCGACAGGAATCGCGATCGGGTGGGCCGTGACGTGGTCGGTCCCGACCGATGATTCGTCGTCCCTCGAACCGGCATCGCTGGTCATGGCCGACCAGCCGTGAACACGCCGTGCTCGCGGCTGTATCGTCGCGCTGTCGAACCGGTCAACCCCGACCGGTCGGCACGACCGAGGAGAACAACACTGTGGGTCTGACGATCGCGACGGCACGTTGGGTACTGCGGTTCCTCATGCGGCGGATCACCATCGGGACCCTCACGGTCACCTGGTCCAACGGTGCGTCAGAGACCTTCGGTTCGAACGACAGGTCCGTTGTCGCTGACATGTCCTTCGTGAACGAAGGCGCCGTGCTCCGGTCGCTTGTGCTTCTCGGCTCCGTCGGTCTCGGGGCCACGTACCTGGACGGGCAGTGGTCGACGACCGATCTTGCGACCTTCCTCCAGCTTGCGGTCTCGAACACCGATGCGCGTTCAGCTTCGGCGACCACTCTCAAATGGCGCGGTCGACTACAGCGTTGGTGGGCCAGGCGCCCTCACCGTGGCCGGACCGATGTCATTGCAGCGATGGGGGACCACTACAACCTCGGGAATGACTTCTACGCGGCGTGGCTCGACTCCACGATGACCTACTCGTCCGCACTCTTCGAATCGAAGGACGAGGACCTTGCGACCGCTCAGGCACGCAAATACGAACGGTTGTGTCAGCTGCTCGACCTCAAGCCCGGTGAGCGTGTCCTGGAGATCGGGTGCGGGTGGGGTGGGTTCGCCGAACATGCGGCGACCCACCACGGTGTCCATGTGACGGGGCTGACGCTCTCGACCGAGCAGGCTGCGTTCGCACGAGCCCGACTCGACAGCGCAGGCCTGTCCGACCGGACAGAGATCAACATCCGTGACTTCCGGGATGAGAAGGCGATGTACGACAAGGTCGTGTCGATCGAGATGATCGA
>CAYTWC010000070.1:0-8608 GCA_964441975.1 uncultured Acidimicrobiaceae bacterium
GTCAAGCATTCCTTGCGACTCTTCCGTCAGTCCGAATGTAACGTTCTCCGGCGGGTCGGGCAGGTCGGGGCGCCTCTCAAGACGGGACACCCCGACGAGGCCCACACAGGGAGCGCGGGCACCAACAAACGCTGCGGCTCGCTCCACCGGGAAGGATGCGCGGAATGTCGCCATTTCACAGGTCTCGATGAGGTGGTCGGCGTCTCCGGTCAGTACCGTCACGTTCGATAGCCCGAGCATTCGGACGGCCCGGCCTGCGAGGTCGGTACGCCGCTGGGATCGGTCGACGAGGGTGACGGTCATGCCTGGAGCGCAGATCGCTATCGGAATACCGGGCAGTCCGACACCGGAACCGATATCGACGAGACTCGTGGCGGAAGCCGGTATGCCCGCAAGGAACAGCATTGAATCCTTGATGTGACGGTCGTCTATGCGCTCCACTTCGGCTGGGCCGATCCCGCCGGCGGCGACCGCATCGGTGGTGAGGAACCGGTGGTATCGCCCGATCATCGCCATCTGGTCGGCGCTCAACGATCGTCCGAGGCGATCGGCGAGCTCGGTATAGCCATGGGCATCCGTGCGCATCCTTGGAGCGTACCCACTGTTTCACGTGAAACACGCCTCTTCTGCTGGGCGTCGGTCATCGACCCCGTTTCACGTGAAACATGCGCCTGGTTGGTGCGGACGGGCGATGAGACCACACAATGCAGGCCGGGTGGGAATGGGGCGCTGCAAAGAGAAGCGGGGTCCGGCTGAACCGGACCCCGCTATGAGTTCTGGGAGGCCGAAGGGCCTCGAAACTCAGGCGTCGTAGGCGATGACGACCGCTCGTCGGGGTTCGTCACCTTCCGAGTAGGATCGCACGTTGTCGATCTCGGCGACGGCGTCGTGGACAACCTTGCGATCGGCCGCATTCATCGGCTCCAGCATCACTTCGCCTTCGTCCTCGATGACCTGGGCGGCAAGCTTGCCGGTGTAGATCTTGAGTGCCTCACGTCGACGTTCGGCGTAGCCGTTTATGTCGATTCGCATGCGTGGCGCACCGTAGGTCTTGCGCTGCACGACGGTACGTGTCAGCTCGAGCACGCTGTACATGACGGACCCTTTGGCGCCTACCAGCGCCTCCGTCTGTTGTCCCTTGACATCGAGGTAGAGGACCTCGTCCTCAATCCGCGTATCCACCGTGCCTTCGAGACCAAATGCCTCGAGCAGCCCGGAAAGGAACGCCGATGCGACTTTCGCTTGCTCTTCTATGGGGGCGGCCTCGGGCCGATCGTCTCGCTGCATCTTCTTCTCTCCCTTGGGCTTCGAACTCGTCCCCTTGGATTTCTGCCCGGATTTCGACCCGCTTCGGTTGCCGGAGTTCGAGTTCCGGCGATTGTCATTCTGCTTCTTCTGTCCACCCTGCGGCTTGTCGTTCGTGCGTCCACGGCCCCGTCGACGACCCTTCGACCGCTGGGCCTTGGTGACCTTCACGATTGCAGTCTTGCCGCCCATGCCGAGAAACCCGACCTTCGGTTCCTGGATGACCTGAACTTCGGCGTCATCCCGTTTGTCGATTCCGAGCTCGCCCATGGCGAGGGCGACTGCTTCGTCGACGGTGCTTCCTTCAACTTCAACCCATTCCATCGGGCTACTTCCTTCGTTTGCGGTTGCGCTTCTTGCTCGCGTTCGGCGAGGGCCCGTCTGATCGTGGTTCGTCATCGGATGACTCCGACGAATCACTGCTTGTCAGGGCCTTTCCCGTGGCGTCGTCGCCCTCGTTCCCCATGCGGAGGATGATGGCTTGCTGCCCGACACGGAAGAGATTGGAGGTTGCAAAGTAGAGACCGAGCCCGGTGACGAAGTTCCAGGTGATGAGGCCGAAGACGACCGGCATCACCTTCATGGCGTTTTGCATGCCTGCCATCTGCGGCGCCTGTTCCTGACCGTTGTCGTTGCGTTTCCGGGTCGTCTGGACCTGCTGGTAAAATCCGGCAACTACGATGACCGCTATGAGAAGGATGTACGGGAGTGATCCGATGAGGTTCCCGAAATCGACCGCCTGGGACGGACGGACGAGCAGGTTCATCCCAAGGAACTGCACGTGCTCAAACATCGGGCTGGCGATGTCCACCCCGGCCTTGAGGGTGCTCGTGAGTTGTCCCTCGGCGTTGGTCACGTAGAGCGCATCGTTGGCGGTGTCGAGCACACTCTTGAGCGTCGAGTCCGCCGGAATCCCGTTTCCCTGCCACAGAACGCGGTACAACGCAAACCAGATCGGCATCTGGACGAGCAGCGGAAGGCACCCTGCTGCAGGGTTGACGCCCCGCTCCTTGTAGAGCTCCATCAGCCGTTTGTTGAGTTCTTCCTTGTCGCCTTTGAGCTCCTTCTGGAGCTTCTTGACTTCGGGTTGGATCTCCTGCATCGCCTTCATCGAGCGCGTCTGCTTCACCGTCAGCGGGAAGAGGAGCAGACTGACCGTGAGGGTCAGCAGAATGATGGATATGCCATATTCTGGAATGAGGTCGTAGAAGAAGGCGAGTAGCGTGCCGAGAAGGCTCAGTAACCACTCCCATGGGGCGAAACTCACGAGGGACTCCCTTGTGTCTTGTGCAACGCGGAATCAGAACCCGGAACAGGATCGAATCCACCTTCGTGGAACGGATGGCACCGAGAAATCCGTCGGATGCCGAGCCAAGTGCCCTTGGCGGCTCCGTGGATCTCGATGGCTTCGTATGTGTATCGGCTACAGCTCGGGTGGTACCGGCAATTGGCTCGAAGCATGGGCGAAATGAACCGTTGATAGCCGCGAATGAAGAAGAGGAACACCTGCGAGACCGGTCCCGGGCGCTGTGAATCCGTCACGATCGGGGCTCCTGCCGTTTCCTCATGTTCGCCTCGAGTGCTGAGGTGAGCCAGGCGACGATGTCGTCGAAACTCGCATCGTTGATGCCGGGCATGGCGACCATGACGTAGTCGGTTCCGGGTCGCAGATCGGTGCGGCTGGCAGCCTCACGCAGTCGGCGTTTCGCCCGGTTGCGATGTACGGCATGTCCTACCTTTCTTCCTGCAACGACCCCGACTCGCGGTGGTCCGTCCACCCCATCGACCTCGATGGCGACGATCTCACCCCGCCGGGATCGGACTCCGTTTCGGTACGCCCGAACGAACCCTTGGGACCGCAACGGTACGAAACCTCGTCCGGTCGTCAGACGGACCACTACGCGGAGAGTTCCTGCCGGCCCTTGGATCGACGACGTTTGACCGTCGCCCGCCCAGCGCGCGTGCGCATCCGGACACGGAAACCGTGCTTGCGCTTGCGACGACGCTTATTGGGTTGATAGGTACGTTTCATGTGAGGTGACCCCTGTTTGGGCGAAGTGACGCGGCCGTCGTACTGACGGAACGGCAACATTCTAGGTCGAGAAACGCCCAATCGTCACCGTCGGGAGAATGCGCGAAAACTCTTGAGTGGTCGCGAAACACAGAACAAGCGGTTTTCGGGGAATCTCGGTTCGAACGGCTGCTCGAAGCCGACCTCCGATCGCCCTGGAACCCTTGGTACCATTGCGCTAACGGGTCGCGACATACCTATCCACAACGATGGCTTGCCTCGGTTTTGTCACTCTTGAAGTGCCTCTGCGGACGCCATACACTCGCCTCCGCTCCTGGCAAGTCACGCTTGCTCTTCCCAAGGAGCCGAGCCATGAGCTCAGGAACAACACAGAGCACATGGCGCATCTTCTCCACATCCTGTGGATAGATGTGTGGACAGGTTGGTGCCTTGGATGAAGAACAACGGAGGACACAAAACAGTGGGAGCAACACAGACGACTCCCGGGTCAGTGGATTCGAAGATCGAGCTCTTTCACAGTCGCCTACGCGATGTGATCGGACCGGCCAAATGGGAGACGTGGATCAAGCCGCTTGACGTCACACACGACGGCGACACGCTCACGCTCGAAGCACCGAATCGGTTCAACGCAACCTGGGTCAAGGACAACTACACGCATCAGATCGCCGAGATCGGGTCCTCCGTGTGGTCGAAGCCGTTCGAAGTCGCCATCACCGTGACAGCGAAACCGGCGGAAGAAGACGTCCAGGATGATCGACCGTATCAGCCGACGCTCGACGATCACGCTCGGACACGGATCGACGAACCACCCTCCCAGTCCGACACCTCCAACCTTCTTGCCCGGTATTCGTTCGACAACTTCGTCGTCGGCGCATCGAACCGTTTCGCACACGCGGCCGCACAGGCGGTCGCAGAGAAGCCGGGCAGGCACTACAACCCGCTCTTCATCTACGCAGGTTCTGGACTCGGCAAGACCCACCTCCTTCATGCGGTCGGGCAGCATCGTCTCGAGCTCTCTCGCAACGCTGTCGTCAAATATGCGACGTCGGAGGCGTTCTTCAACGACTTCATCAATTCGATCCGCCGCAAGAAGATGGACGACTTCAAGGCGCGGTACCGGAAGGTCAACATCCTCCTCCTCGATGACGTCCAGTTCTTCGAAGGCAAGGAAATGGTGCTCGAGGAGTTCTTCCACACGTTCAACTCGCTCTACGAGGCCGGCAACCAGCTCGTCATCTCGTCGGATCGCTCGCCAAGGGAGCTGCGCACCATCGAGGACCGCCTGCGCAGCAGGTTCGAGTGGGGTCTGACCACCGACATCCAGAGTCCCGATGTCGAGACACGCCTCGCAATCCTCAGAAAGAACGCAGCGGCGGGTGACAAACCGATCCCGAGCGAGGTCCTCGGTTTCATCGCCGAGAACGTTGCCGACAACGTGCGCGAGCTCGAGGGTGCCCTCACACGGGTGACCGCATTTGCGACGCTCACGAACGAACCGGTCACGCTGGATCTCGCCTCGAGCGTCCTACGGGACATCGTCAAGCTCCAGGCCGAGGAGCCGCTCACGTCGGACTCCATCATCTCGACCGTGAGTCAGTATTACGAGTTGCCGCGGTCCGAACTCCTCGGGCCCTCACGCCGTCAGCCGCTTGCACGTCAACGCCAGATTGCGATGTACATCTGTCGGGAACAGACCGGACTGTCGCTCCCACGCATCGGGGCGGCATTCGGCGGCAGGGATCACACGACCGTCATGCACGCCGTCGAGAAGATCACCAACCTTCTCCAGGCCGACAAGGCTGTCTATGACGAGGTGACAGCGATCACCCAACAGCTGAGGACAAGATGATGGTTGTCCACACCTCGACCGATCGGCGCGGAAGCGCCGTGGACAACGCGCCATCAGTACACAACCGCTGTGGACACCGAAACGGCTCAACGAATAGGGATGTAGCCTGTTCTCCACAATCCACAGGGCCTACTACCACCACTACTCTTTTGAAAATTCATACAGCAGAAGAAGCAGAAACCAGGGGAAGACACGAGTGAGAATCAGGGCAGAACGAGATGACTTGGCAGACGTCCTTGCCAGAGCAGGGAGAGCAGTCGGAACACGGTCCCCGCTCCCGATCCTCCAGGGGGTCCTGTGCGAGGTGAGCGGTGGCAAGCTGACGGTTACCGGTACCGACAACGAGATCACTGTTCGCACCTATCTCGATGTCGAGGTCACCGACGAAGGCAAGACGGTGATCCCGGCGAAGTTGGCTGCGGAGGCCGTTCGCAAACTTCCCCACGGTGCCGTGACGCTGACCTCCGAGGATGGCCAGGTGGAGATCACCGGCAACGGACCGCAGTTCAAGCTCAGAGAGATGGCGGTTGAGGACTTCCCGAAGATCGGCGATGCGGCCGGTGGCGAGGAGGTCTCCGTCGATGGTGCGAGTCTCGTCAAAGCGCTGAGCCAGGTGGGCGTCGCCGCTTCCGGTGACGACGCAAGGCCGACCCTCACCGGTGTTCTCTTCGAGGCCAACGAGGAGAGCCTGCGCCTCGTGGCGACCGACTCGTACCGGCTTGCGGTCCGTGACGTGCCCGGCGTAGCGACGGAGGGATCGAAGCTGGTCCCGTACCGCGCGCTCCGAGAACTCAGTCGCACGGTCGGTACCGGACCCATGACCATTCGTCTCGGTGAACGCGAGGCGTCCTTCGTCACCGACCAGGGACGCCTCACTGTGCGCATCATCGACTCGACCTTCCCGAACTATCGCCAACTGCTCCCAGACGGCCACTCGAACCGCCTGACCGTCGACAAGGCGGGTTTGCTCGAAGCTGTCGGCCGTGCGGCACTCGTCGCCGAGGATCACATCCCCGTGCGGCTTGCAATGCACAGTGGCGGAGTCGAGCTGTCGGTCATCCGTCAAGAGGTTGGTGAAGCCTCGGAGCTTCTTGAGGGCGAGTACTCCGGTGAGGAGATGACGATCGCCTTCAATACCCGCTATCTCATGGACGGAATCAACTCCGTGGACGACGACCAGGTGGTGATCGAGTCCTCTGATCCGCTGAAGCCGGGTCTGATGCACGGTGGTTCGAGCGACGAGTTCCGATACCTGCTGATGCCCGTACGCCTGTAGGACCGGATGCACCTCACGTGGCTTGAGGTCAGCGATTTTCGGTCCTACGAGTCGCTTCGCTTCGAACCCGACCCCGAGGTGAATGTGCTCGTCGGCGACAACGGCCAGGGCAAGACCTCCGTGCTCGAGGCGATCGGTTACCTCGGGTCGACGAAGTCCTTTCGGGGGGTACCCGACGACGCGCTCGTGCGTGAAGGTGCCGGCTCCGCCGTGGTCCGCGGCGGTTTCACGGGAAAGGCCAGCGACACGACCGTTGAGTGCGAGCTTCCGATCGAAGGGCGTCGGACTGTTCTTGTCAACGGAAAGAGACCCGGACGGATGCGAGACCTCCTCACGACGGTCCCGATCGTTGCCTTCCTGCCGGACGATCTCGATGTGATAAAACGCGGTGCGGCCATCCGTCGCGACTACCTCGATGATCTCGCAGCACGGCTATGGCCACAGGCCGTCGCCGACCAGAGCGACTACGACCGCGCCGTCAGACAGAGGAACGCATTACTCAAGCAGGAGGGGCGTTCGACGGACCCGGTCACGCTCGACGTGTGGGACGAACGCCTCTCGATTGCCGGGGCCAGGGTTCTCATGCACCGCAGATCCGTCGCCACTGCGCTCCAGAAGCACCTTGAGGAGGCCTATGTCGTCGTCGGGGGCGCCGGAGTCCTTCGTTGGGCCTATCGCTCCACCTGGGGATCCGACGGTGTGTTCGAAGAGGTGGACCTCGTGCAGGCGTTCACGTCGGCACTGCGCGAGCGCAGACCGAAGGACCTTGAGATCCGCACGACCACCGTCGGTCCCCACAGGGACGAACCCGAGCTACTGCTCGACGGTCGCCCGACGCGCTACAGAGCGTCCCAGGGAGAACAGCGGACGACGGCGCTCGCGCTGCGAATCGGGGCGTATCGGCTTGTCGACGAGGTGGGCGATCAGGTGCCGATCCTCCTGCTCGACGATGTGTTCTCGGAGCTGGATGTCGATCGTGCGGGTCGGGTCCTCGATCTCATGCCGACCGGTCAGGTATTCATCACGACCGCCAGGGAGGACGAGGTGCCGGTCGGGGGCACTCGTTGGCTGGTCGCAGACGGGACCGTCTCGTCATGACAGCTGGGATTGTCACAGGGATGCGAGATGATGGACTACCGATCGGGGGACGCCATCGGTCGGTCAGGAACGAAAGGGTGTTGGGATGAGAGCGAAGTACCTCACACCGGAAGGACCGAAACAGCCAGAGGAGATCAGCGACCTCCTGGCCACCGTCATCGAGAAGGCCGCAGTCGGTGTGGATATGCGTCACAGCCAACTCATCGCCGAGTGGGAAACGATCGCCCCGGACGACTGGGCGCGGTTCGGAACACCGGTCGGCGTCAAGGCCGGTGTGCTGCTCGTCGAGGTCCCCGACGGGTCGACGGCGTCGCTCCTCAAGTACCAGATCGAAGACCTGAGACGGGTCGTGGCGGACCGCTTCGGTGCCGACCTCATAACCGGGATCCGACTCAAGGTCGCGTAGACCACCAGCGGCCCGATAGCCCAAGCAAATAAAGGGGTTACGCCTCAAAACGGCTATAGTTACAAGCGTGTCATCAACCCTCAGAATTCTGCCGAGAGGGCACACAAAAGGAGCTTCGTGAGTACATCTGCATCCTCGTCAAACGCGGCCTACGGGGCGGATTCGATCCAGGTCCTCGAGGGCCTTGAAGCGGTTCGTCGACGCCCGTCCATGTACATCGGTTCGACCGGTCCGAAGGGTCTCCACCACCTCATATGGGAGGTTGTGGATAACTCTGTGGATGAGGCCATGGCCGGGCACGCAACGAGGATCGGTGTCACGTTGCTCGCCGACGGTGGTGTCCGTGTCCGCGACAACGGTCGTGGGATCCCTGTCGAGAAGCACAAGGGGTCCGGTCTTCCCGCCGTCACGACCGTGATGACCACGCTCCATGCGGGGGGCAAGTTCGACGCAGGGGCTTATCAGGTCTCAGGCGGGCTTCACGGAGTCGGCATCTCCGTCGTCAACGCGCTGTCAACCCGAACCGACATCGAGATCGTCCGCGACGGATACCTGTGGACGCAGAGCTTCGAGCGGGGAGTCCCCCTCGCGAAGCTCAAGAAGGGCAAGGAGATGAAGAGGTCGGGGACTTCCGTGACCTTC
>CAYTWC010000071.1:0-8565 GCA_964441975.1 uncultured Acidimicrobiaceae bacterium
GGCGACCTTCCACGGATGGGTTCGGATCCCCGACAGCACCTCGGGCGTCAGGTTGAGCGGTTCGAGAACGGAGAAGATCCGAACTGATTGGTCGGAGTGACGCCATTCGCCTTCGACGAACTCGGACAGGGCGTCTTCGCCCGTATGGCCGAACGGTGAGTGGCCGACATCATGTCCGAGGCACACGGCTTCGGCGAGAGCCACGTTGAGCGACAGGGCTCGGGCTATCGATCGACCGACCTGTGCGACCTGGAGGGTGTGGGTCATCCTCGTGACATAGTGATCACCTTCGGGATTCATGAACACTTGTGTCTTGTGTTTGAGTCGACGGAAGGCCTTCGAGTGCACGATGCGGTCGTAGTCGCGTTCGAATGCGGTTCGCCATTCATCCGGCGGCTCATCGACTGCACGGTGACCAGCGCGGCTGGAGTGGGTTGCACCCGGAGCGAGCGTCAGATCTTCCTGGTCTTCGGTGACGGTGCGGGTTCTGAGGACGAACTCGCTCACGACTTGATTTCCGTGGACGGCATCCTGTGCGAACCTGTGATCGCCATCATCCACTTCGAGATCACCGACTTTGACGGCTGCCCGGTGATGATTCGGCGACGCACCGCAGCGGAGATGGCGTCGATGATCAGCACCGCGACGATGGTGAGGATCAGCGCCGCGCCCGCCTTCGGCCAGTCCCCTCGGAACCGGAGTCGACCGACGATCTCGGCCCCGATGCGGCCGGCGCCGACAAGACCGAGCACAGCCGATGCGCGGACGTTGATCTCGAATCGGTACAGCCAGTAGGCGACGATGTTGGGCATTGCCTGGGGGACGACTCCGAACCGCATCTGCATCATGCGCGTTCCGCCGCTCGACCCGATGGCCTCGACCGGTCCGTCGTCGACTCCCTCGATGACCTCGGACGTCAGTTTGCCGAGCGTCCCGATCGAGTGCAGGCCGATCGCAAGAGCACCCGTGAACGGGCCGAGACCGAAGGGAACGATGAAGATGATCGCAAGGACGAGCTCGGGGAACGCACGAATCGCACTCAGGAGCCCACGCATCGGAATGACCATCCATCGGGGGGCGATGTTGGTCGCAGCCATGAATCCGGCGGGGAACGAGAACGCGGCGCCGATGAGCGTTCCGATCCACGCGACGTACAGAGACTCGAGGAGCTTGCCCATGAGATCGCCGGGGTTCGAGAAGTCGGGTGGGAACATCCCGGAGATCAACACCCACACTTCCCCTGGGGCTGCCCAAAGACGTTGCGGCGAGATCTCGAGACCGACAACGGACCAGAGAAACGGGATCAGGATCCCGAGTGTCACACCCCACCGAATCACCCGGGGCCAGATCGGTTCCTGCGGACGGACGAGGTCCGGCATCGCTTCCGGCGTCAGGTCAGGGACCGTCATACGATCTTCCTCCTCACGTAGATCGACACGGCCTCGATGACGAGGACCGAGGCGAATATGACGAGGACGATCGCCATCACTTGGTCCCACTGGAAGAACTGACGCCGTTCATCGAGGAGACGCCCGATGCCCCCGGCCCCCACGAAGCCGATGACGACGGATGCGCGGATGTTCAACTCGAAGACGTACAACGCGTAGGCGACGTAGTTCGGAGCGACTTGGGGGAACGCGGCGCGCAGGATCACCTGATTGTGCGTTGCCCCGGCGGCGCGAGCTGCTTCGAGAGGTCCCGGGTTGATGGCGTCAACCGTTTCTGAAAGCAGCTTGCCCATGATCGCGAGGGAGAACATGATCATCGCGAGTGCGCCTGCAAATGGCTTGCCGAATCCAACCGCTGTCGCGAAGAACACCGCCCAGAACAGGTCGGGAATCGTGCGGATGACACTCATGAACGACTTCGAGATCATGTAGACCGTGTTGTTCGGTGCGGTCACGCGAGAAGCCCAGAACGCGAGTGGGGCGGCGAGCGTACAACCGACGGTCGCACCGACGATTGCGATTTGGAATGTCTCGAGTAGGGCACCGCCCATGTTGAACGTTTCGGGTTGGCCGACGCTGCGCGGCCAGAAGAAGTCCGGTGGCCAGAAGTCGCCGAGGAACTCACCGATTCTCGTGAACTGGGTCCAGATCTCGATGATCGAGAAACCGATCTCGTTCCACGCCAAGATGCTCGTGAGAGCGACGAAACCGACGGCGAACGGTGTGGAGAGGCGGCTCCAGAACGAAACGTTTGCTGTGGCACCGAACACCCCGGATGCGATGGTCACCGCAATGAACATCGGGAAGGTCAGTTCCTGCGTTTGTCCTTCGATGATTCGGTCGAGGAAACCCATCTGCGCGGCGGTGAGGAGGGCCATGTATGAGCCGCCGCCCCATGCAGCAGCAGACAGCAGGATCGACGCAGGACGAAGCCCGGGGCTGTGGCGGAGCACGATCCAACCTGCTGCGACACCGAAGAGGGCGATTCCGAGCGACGACTGGAATGCGAGTCCGGCGGTGATACCCGGGTCCCGCGTCACGATGGAGAGGTTGAAGATCGCGAATCCGACTGCCCCGGCGCCGATCAGTATCGCTGCATCAACAAGGGAATCTGTGAGCCGGATCCAGCGAAAGAGGCCGTACGTGATGGCGCCGACTGCGACGCCCCAGAGCGGCCCGATCTCGCCGAGGAATCCTGCGAACCCGATCGCGATCGTGAAGGCGATGAACGGGACGATGAATACCTTGGCGCGTGTCGGCTCCGGGGGCCGAATCGAAGCGACACGCTCGTCGGTTGCCGTCACGTCGTCTCTTCGGTGAGAAGGTCGTCGGGGGTGATCGCGCGTCCGTAGATCTCGCGGAATACGTCGTCGGACACTTCCCGGATCGAACCGTCGTAGACGAGCTTTCCATCCCTGAGCCCGACGAGACGCTCTCCGTACTGGCGGGCAAGGTCGAGGAAGTGCAGATTGATGATGGTGGTGATTCCCAACTCGCGGTTGATCCGTTGGAGATCCCGCATGACGATGTGGGACGTGACCGGGTCGAGCGAGGCGACGGGCTCGTCCGCGAGGATCACCTTCGGCTCTTGTGCGAGCGCGCGTGCGATGCCGACGCGCTGCTGCTGGCCACCAGAGAGGTCTGACGCCCGAACGTACGCCTTTTCGACGATGTCGACGCGTTCGAGGGATTGCAGGGCGATTTCCTTGTCCTCCGCCGGCCACATGCCGAGCATGGAGCGCCAGCGCGGCACCTTCGAGAGGCGACCCATGAGGACGTTGTTCGCAACCGTCGTGCGGTTGACGAGGTTGAAGGTCTGAAAGATCATCCCGATGTCGGAGCGGATCTCGCGGATCTCCTTGTTCGAAGCCCCGACCACTTCACGATCGCCGACCTTCACCGATCCCGTGACAGGGACCAACCCGTTGATCGAGCGGAGGAGAGTCGACTTGCCGGCGCCGGAGAGTCCGACGATGACGACGAATTCCCCTTGTTCAATGGTGAGGTCCACCTCTTTGAGGGCCTGAAGACCACCCGGATAGGTGACGGACGCGTTGGAGAATTCGATTCGGGACATATCAGGGGATATGGAAAATGGGGAGGGAGCCGTACGGCCCCCTCCCCAAGATCCGTCAGTCTTCCTGGATACCGAGCTCGGCGGCTGCTTGACGCACGACCTCGAACTCCTCGTCTTCAGCCGGGCGGATGTCCGTCCAACCGTAGATCTCGTCGAAGAGGGCGACGCCATCTTCGGTCTCGAGGAACTTCGCTGTTGCGTCGTAGATCGCCTGCTTCAGATCATCCGGCAGCGACGCAAGCGCAACGACCACATCGTTGGGGATCTCATCGGTGATGTTGAACACGATCACCTTGGAACCCACGTCAGGGTTGTCTTCGCGGATGTTGCGTCGGGCATCGTCGAACGACAGTCCGATGTCGAAGTCGCCGTTGTAGACGGCTGCGACGGTGTCCGTGTGCGATCCGAGGTAGGAGTATTCGACATCGTTCTCGGGGTCGATACCAGCGTTGATCAGCTGGAGGGTCGGGAACACCGAACCTGACGTCGAGGTAGCCGATGTGAAGGCGATGGTCTTGCCGACCACTTCTTCAAGGCTCGCCTGGCATGCCATGCCTGGATCGACTGCGGTGCCGTTGTCGAGGACCTCAGGCTCGAGACCTGCGTCACCGAATGCCCAACCGACCTGCAGAGCGATCACTTCGTCTCCGCCCTTCAGGACTTGCTCGTCACCTTCCCACTCGAGGGCGCCGACGACGGGTTCTTCCTCACAGATCGACGGATCGTTCGTGAACCACTGACCGTGATAGGTACCGGAACCGAACCGGACCGACTGCATCAGTACTTCGAGCTGACCCGGGTACAGCGATTCGGCCTGTACGTAGCCAAACGGACCGAAAGCGCCGAGTTGCGCCTGTTCGGCACCCATCGCGACCACAAGACCGTTGTAGTCCTGCGTCACGATTCCTTCGACTTCGATTCCGAGTTCGGCGGACAAGAAGTCCATGTATGGCTGGATCGTGTCGCCGAGGGTCTCTGCCTGCTCGGACGGGATGAACCCGTACACGATCTTCTCGGGCCATTCGTTGCCCATCGCTTCGGTAGTCGTGGTTGTGTCATCACCACCGGCTGCCGTTGTGGTGGTCGTTTCGCCACCGCTGGCAGCGGTCGTCGTCGTCGTGTCATCGGATCCCGTGTCCGCGCAAGCAGCCAGGACCATGACCAGCGCAACGAGCAACGCAATGATGCTTCGTTTCTTCATGGTTGGTGTCTCCCTTCGTGAAAGAGGCAGTAGTCCTCCTTCAACAATCTGTCAGGCTAGTGGTCTTTGGGTGTCCCTTACGAGTCGCGAAAGTGAACTCAGAGCGAATTGTCGGGACGCTGCGTGTCGTACTTGGTTCTAGCACCAGCGTTGGTTGACGAGCGCCTCGAACTCGTCCCAGTCTGCGATGTCCCTTGCTCCTTCGACAGGTTCGTTCCAAGGCCGGACGAACCGGACGATCGTGCGGTCAGGCCGTTCCTTGACAAGCGATTCGAGATTGTGCGGTCCGTCGTCGAGATACACGTCACAATCGACTCGCCACTTCTCGCCCGTTATGTGGACCTCGTGGGTCGGGATCCGGTTGTCCGACAGCCATGCGTACGTGTCGTGGATCGCCCATGGCGGCTTGGTCGTGATGATCACGATGTCGTGGTCGATCGACAGGCGGTTGAGCGCAGGCACCGCATCAGGAAACGTGGGGAGGTGTCGAAACAAGCCCGGTCCGTCACCGTTGCGGGCCCACTCCCAGAAATCCCGATCGGTTTCGAAGTCTGTCAGGCTGACCATCGCGTCCCAATGGTCGACATGATGGGACTCGAGGGACGTTCCGCGCTCCTCGTTGTACCGCGTCATCCAGCCGACGTTGAAGTCGGCCACCACACCGTCGAGATCGATTCCGAGTCGCACGTGCTATTCGTCGACGATCTGACCGTCGAGGATGTCGACAACCACGTCAACAGGGTCGATCGCTTCGTCGTCGTCGGCCGAGCGCAGTTCGTCTTTGTCGGGCGCGCGTTCGGTGTCTTCCTCGTCCTGCGTAGAGGCGGCATCTGCGGACCGGAACACGACGGTGATCTCGGAGCCGATGTGCTCGCGTGTCGCTGCGACGATCGCCGTTGTTATCTCGGTGTCGCTCTTGAGCTGCTCCAGGTGGAAGTGCATGTGCGATGCGACCTCGAACACGACCTGCGAACGCTCGACATCGCTCGGGCTCGCCTCGCGGAGGAGTGCCTGTCGGCGTGGCCCGATCGTGTGACGGATGTCGGCCATGATGGCCGGCCACGCTGTGCGGAAGGTCGCAATCGTCAGTTCGTTCTCGGACTCAACAGGCGCCACCATCTCTTCGGTAGGTGATGCGTCTTCCGACGTTCCTGGTTCCTGTGCCGGTTGTGGCTCCGATTCTGACCCGGGGGCGACCTCGGTTTCTGCAGCGGCGGGATCTCGGGCGGGCTTCTGGGGTTTCTGGGGAGGTTCCGAAGTGTGGGTCGGTATGTCGGCAACGGCAGGTTCGGATGGAGCCGGGTCCACAGCAGCCTTCGGTGTCGAGACGAACGGTCGATCGGCCGGACCGGCTTCCTTGACGGGCGCCGCGGGAGCCACCCCCGAACGTTTCAGCTCGGCCAGGTCCCTGTCGATCTTGTCGATGCGGGATGTGACTCCTTCGAGGGAGGGCACCGCCTCGGGCCTCGTGAGGCGGATCATGGCGATCTCGACGACAAGTCGCTCCTCACGACCCTCGCGCAGTTGCATGAGGGCATCGGACAGCTCGTCGATGGTGCGAAGTACTTCGCCCGCGGAGAGGAGCTTCGCCTGGGCGGTCCATTCAGCGATCGTCTCCGCCGATGCGTCGACGATCTCGTCGATGTTCGACGCGTATTGAGCGAGGAATATCCCGCGGAAGTGCCCGATCGCATCTGCGACGAACCGACGGAGGTCGGTGCCCTTTCCGGCGAGTTCAGCGACGAGACCGAGTCCGGCTGCAGCGTCGCCTTCGGCGAGGATGGACACGAGCCTTGCGTACACCTGATGGTCGGCGAGACCAAGTGCCTTGGCAACACCCGTGGCGGCGACGGTTCCTGCTCCGAGAGCGGCAACCTGCTCGAGGAGGCTCATAGCGTCGCGCACGGAGCCGCCCGAGTGCGCGGTGACCGCCTCAAGCGCGCCACGATCGGCGGCGAATCCTTCGGCCTCTGCGATCTTGGCGAGGTAGTCGATCAGCGTTTCGGTCGCCACCGGGTGGAAGTCGAAGCGTTGGGCACGTGATCGAATCGTATCGAGCAGCTTGTAGGGCTCGGTGGTGGCGAGTACGAAGATGACGTGCTCGGGTGGCTCCTCGAGCACTTTGAGGAGTGCGTTGCCCGCTGCTCGGGTGAGCATGTGGGCCTCGTCCAGGATGTAGACCCTGCGTGAACCCGCTGTGGCGGTGACCGTAGAGGCATTGACTCGGATTTCGCGGACGTCCTCGACCTTGTTGTTCGACGCGGCGTCCAGTTCGATGACGTCGAGCGAGGTGCCGTCGGTGATGGCGATGCATGACGGGCACGTGTTGTCGGGCTCACCGTCTTCGGCTCGGTTCGCACAGTTCAGTGACTTCGCGAGGAGTCGTGCAGTCGTGGTCTTGCCCGTTCCCCGAGGGCCTGCGAGGAGGTATGCGTGGGCGATCTTGTCCTGGACGACCTCTCGTGCGAGCGTTGTCGTGACATGGTCCTGACCGACGACCTCGTCGAATCGCTGTGGCCGATACTTGCGGTAGAGCGCTTGATATTGCATCGGCGCCCACAGTACCGCCCTTGGCGAGATCAGGCTCCTGGTCGTATGGATCTTGGTTCTTGGTTCTTGGTTCTTGGTTCTTGGATCCGGTCTCTGGTGTTCCTCGGCTAGTAAGGCGGATCTGCGGGCGCGGTGTGGACGGATCCAAGATCCAAGGAAGAACCGCGTTCGACGCGCTTGTGCCAGTTACCCTCTGGCCATGTCCCGAATGCCAAAAGATATGCGCCAGCTCATGCAGCAAGCGCAACAGATGCAACAACAGATGATGGCTGCTCAGGCGGAACTCGCCGAGAAGACCTATGAAGGAACCGCCGGCGGTGGTGTCGTGAAGGCGACGATCAAGGGTTCCGGTGAAGTCCTGTCCGTGGATCTCGATCCCGGCGTGCTCGACCCCGACGATCCCGAGATGGTCGGAGACCTCGTGGTAGCGGCGGTGAACCAAGCTTTCGCTGCGATGAGCGCCGACGCCGAGGCCTCGATGGGCGGCGCAGCCGGCGGTGTGGATCTCGGCGGCATGTTGGGCTGATGTTCGAGCCCCCCGTCCAGCGACTGATCGACGAATTGTCCCGCCTCCCCGGCGTGGGTCAGAAGAGTGCGCAGAGAATCGCCTTCCACCTGCTGAACGCCGAGGAGGCTGACGCGATCCGGCTCGCGGACGCCATCAGCGACATGCGATCGTCGGTCCACTTGTGTCGTCGTTGCTACAACGTCACGGCAGAGGATGAGTGTTCGATCTGTACCGATGTCCGGCGCGACACTTCGGTCGTGTGTGTCGTCGAACGGGCACAGGACATCCCCGTTCTGGAACGGACCCAGAGCTTCAAGGGTCGATATCACGTGTTGGGCGGTGCGGTGTCGCCCATCGCAGGCGTCCACGAGGACCAGCTTCGCATCAAAGAGCTCGTGGCACGGGTCGAGAACGAACACATAACTGAGGTCATCGCGGCCACGAATCCGACCCTCGAGGGGGACACGACAGCGATGGTCGTCGCGCGGCGTCTGAAGCCGCTCGGCGTGCGCGTGTCCCGTCTCGCGAGCGGCCTGCCTGTGGGCGGTGACCTCGACTACGCCGATGAGGTGACCCTTGGTCGAGCGCTGTCGGGCAGGATGGAGATCTAGAAGAAGAGATCCCAGATCTCAGATCTCAGATCTCAGATCCCCGCCGGGAACCTGACTTCTGACTTCTGACTTCGATCCATCCGTTGTCGGTATCTTCCCATTCATGAACGTCCTCCTCGTCGAGCCGTACTACGGCGGAAGCCACAAGGCATGGGCCGATGGGTACGCCG
>CAYTWC010000072.1:0-8548 GCA_964441975.1 uncultured Acidimicrobiaceae bacterium
GGCAAAGTCGTGAGAACACCCAGCATCGGACGGCGCGATTCGAACCAGAAGTTCACGACCAACAGCAACAGAGCTGCGCCAAGGGTGAGAATCAACGACGTCTGCTGGGAATCACGGAGCGACGACACGACGAGATCACTGATGATGAAGTTGGACGTTGCCACCGATTCGAGCCCGGCAGCCTCCGTCGGAGCGAACGCGTCGTTGAGCCCAGCTGCGAGGAGATCGACATTCGTCTCACCGGCAAGAGTGTTGACATTGAACAGAGCCGCCTCGTATCCCCCGGAACCGTTCGACGCGAGTACCGCAGCCATGGTCTCAGGATGTGACTCGACTGCGAGGTCGTAGAAGGCGGTGAGATCAGCGTCCGCAGGTACCGTGCGTTCCTGGGTGAAACCAACAGCAAGAGCCGCGTCGAACAAGTCGGCGTCGAACTCCGGTCCCGTCGGGTTCAGGTATGTGAACATGACACCCATGAACGTCGTGCCCACTGGGAACGCACCACTGGGCGTGTCCACCGTGACGACGTCATCGACCGTCGCAACGTTGGCGTATGACACCAGCATCGCGTTCCACGCCGCGCCGGTGGCGACATCACCTCGCACGAGAATGGAAGTCGTCTCCGGGAAGTCGAAGTTCTCATCGATCGTCTGAGCCGTGTCACGAAGCGGCGACGTCGTAGGAACGAAGTCGAGGAAGGAGAATTTTGTCTCGAGCCTCGACCAGCCGAAGGCACCGACCGCCGTCAACAGGATGGCGACGATCAACGTCGCCACGGCGAATCGCTGTGGAAGGATGGACGTCTTACCCATGAGGCGAGGGAGAAGACGTGAGTCGCCTGACTCAAGGCCACCGACATCGAGCCGTTCGTTGCGTTCGGCACGTCGGTCGAGCAGCTCACGCACTGCGGGCACGAACGTCAGCATCAACAGGAACGAGAACCCGATTCCGACGGCGGCGAGTTCACCGAATTCGGCGAGTGCCGGGATGTCGTTCGTGACGTTTGTCAAGAACCCGACCGCAGTCGTCAACGTGGCGAGGATGAGGGCAACCCCGACCGTGCGTATCGCCCTCGAAATCGATGCGTCGACCGACTCACCCGAGGACAGCTCCTGGCGGTACCTCGTCGTCATGTGGATCGAGTAGTCGACGCCGAGACCGATGAGGAGGATCGGCAGGATCTGCACCATCTGGGACTGATCACCGAACCGCAGGAAACCGTATCCGTTCATCCACATGATCGCGAGGCCGATCGTGAGGAACGTGATCAGCGTGTCCGCGACGGTGCGTCGAAGCCGCCGTGACCCGACCGACCACATCACAAACGCAGCGACGTACAGAACCAACGCGGCCAGCAGCACGGAGCCGAGCGGCGCATCGCCCCAGGATTCGGGGAAGACATTCGGGAAGACCAGGGCAAACGCCGGCCCGACGGAGACAAGTGCGCCCAGCACCATCAGGGCGACGCCGCCGATGAACATCAAGCGATCGCGTGACGATCCGGGCTTCACGACGAACACGACCGCGAGCACGAGGATGATGATCAGCGCCGCCGACGCAAACATCCGCAGGATCTCCGTCTGGAACTCGTCCTGCGATCCGAAGATCAGCTCCTGGCTGAACGCCGTGTCACTGATGGACGCCGGCGTCTCTGCGGCGTCGACGGAATCACCGATGGCGACCGCCCTTGCCGCAGCCTCGTCGAAATCGTCGGTTGCTGCGTACGTGATCGCGGTGAGACCGTACTCGGCAGTAGCTGCCTCGAGATCGGCGTCCTCCGACACCAAGAGGGTCAGGAACGACCGGAACTGCTCGGGAGCAGCTTCCAGTCCGGCTATGTACAGCGCCTTCACCTCTGCGTCGTTGGTCGGAGGCGGCGCGCCGCCTTCTATGGCGAAGAAGACAGGCGTGAGGTAGCTCAGAACGGCCGGCGAATTGGTGGAATCAACGAGGTGTTCGGCGCCATCGCCGGATCGAACCGAGGCGTCAACAGCCAGGGCGGCGGTGTAGCCGTCCATGGTGATGACGTCGCCCGTCGTCGATTCCGTGAGCACCTGCATCTGGGACACGGAGCCGAAGGTCTCGCCGATGTACTCGGATGCAGCCAGTTCAGGCGCGTTGGGTGTGAACGATGAGTTCGAATCGGTTTCCGGCTGGAACTGTCCTCCGAAGATCATGCCGAGACCGATGGTGATGACGATGGTGACAACGATGACGGTCTTGGGGGTGCGGCGCACAGCGGTGGCGAGAGCTTTGACGAGTGACTTCACAAATTCCTCCAGAGCAAGTGGCGAAACGGACTGCGCCACGGAGCGACTCTAGTGATAACGCTGTGCGGACTTGCTGATGGCCACGGAACGCGGTCGACGTCAAAACGCCACCCTCCACGCTTGGAATTCGACTCAGCGTGGTCGGGCGGCGAGTTCCACGAGTCGTGCCACCGCGTCGGCGAGTTCCACCCCTCGTTGTTCGTCATCCTCACCACGCAGCCGGAACCCGACGGTCGTGTTCTCCACGTCGTTGTCACCGACCACGAGAATCGCCGGATGCTTCTGGGTGATGGCCTGGCGGATCTTCTCCCCCACCGTCTGGTCCGCCGTATCGACCTCGACGCGGAGACCTGCCTCGCGGAGTTGCTTGCCGACGCTCTCCGCGTAGTCGTTGTGTCTGTCCGCGACGGGGACGATCGTCGCCTGCACCGGGGACAACCACATCGGGAATGCACCTGCATAGTGCTCGACCAAGACGCCGATGAATCGCTCCACCGAGCCGAGCAACGCCCTGTGGACCATGACCGGCCTGGCCTTCGTGTTCTGCGACGTCGTGTACTCGAGTTCGAAGTTCTCGGGTTGTGCGAAATCGACCTGGATCGTCGACAGCTGCCAACGGCGACCAATTGCGTCCTTGACATGCACGTCGATCTTCGGGCCATAGAACGCCCCCTCACCCGGCGCGACCTGATAGGACAAACCTGCCCTGTCGAGCGACGCGGCCAGATACTCCTCCGCACGTTTCCATGAGTCGACATCTCCGACGAACTTCTCGGGCCGTGTCGACAGGTCAGCCTCGAATTCGTCGAACCCGAAGTCGCGTAGGACACCAAGGACGAACTCGAGAAGGCCACTCAACTCCTCTGCGAGTTGATCCTCCGTCGTGAAGATGTGGCTGTCGTCCTGCGTGAAGCCGCGGATGCGGAGGAGTCCGTGGAGGACGCCTGATCGTTCATAGCGATAGACGGTTCCGAGTTCGAACAGGCGCAGCGGCAACTCGCGATACGAGCGACTCGACGACTTGTACACCAGGATGTGACCGGGGCAGTTCATCGGCTTGACGACGTAGGCCTGGGCAGGCTTCGTGTCCGATCCGTCGAGGTCGAGCGTCGGATACATGGTCTCGGAGTAGAACCCGAGATGGCCCGACGTGACCCACAGATCCGATTTGGCGACATGTGGTGTGACGACGTATTCATACCCGCCGCTCGCGTGCGTGCGCCGTGAATAGTCCTCGATCTCGCGGCGAAGAATGCCACCGTTGGGGTGCCAGATCGCCAGACCGGGACCAAGTTCGTTCGGGAACGAATACAGGTCGAGCTCTGCGCCGATCTTGCGATGATCCCGCTTCGACGCCTCATCGAGACGGGTCAGGTATTCCGCGAGTGCCTTCCCTGACTCCCACGCCGTTCCGTAGATCCGTTGGAGCTGTGGCTTGTTCTCGTCGCCGCGCCAGTACGCACCAGCCGAGCGCAGCAGTTTGAACGACGTGAGTCGGCCGGTCGACGGAAGATGAGGTCCGCGACATAGGTCGATGAACTGGTCGTTGCGGTACGTCGAAACGGTTCCGTCGAGAACCCCCTCGTCCGCGTCGACACCCTCGATGATCTCGACCTTGAAAGGGTGATCCTCGAACTCGGTCAACGCTTCGTCGAACGTCAATTCACCACGTTCGAAGGGCTGATCCGCATCGACGATCTCGTTCATCTTCGATTCGATCCGTGACAGGTCTTCCGGCGTGAACGGTTTTTCGACCTGGAAGTCGTAGTAGAACCCGTCCTGGATCGCCGGACCGATCGCAAACGTTGAACCCGGGAACAGCTCAAGCACAGCCTGTGCCATGATGTGGGCAGCCGAGTGGCGGATCACATGCCGACCGGCCTCCGTGTTCTCCGTGACGATCGAAACCGCAGCATCACTCTCGATCGGGCGGTGAAGGTCATACATCGCCGAATCGACCGTGACCGCGACCGCTGCCTTCGCCAGACGCGGTCCGATGTCGTTGGCGATGTCGAACCCGGTGACACCACTGTCATACCCGCGTTCGGAGCCGTCCGGGAGTGTGATGCGCACTGTCAAGATGCATTCCTTGTCTTGGGTCTCGTATGGACAGGAAAGTGCAGGGTACCCAACCTGTGGATTGGTGCGTATTGTTGAGGTATCACGGAGTCAAGGGAGGCATGACACATGGACCCGCGAACACTTGCAGAGAAGTTTGCTGAAGGCACGACGGTACAACAGCTCACGTCACCAACGCCGCTTCAGGGGGCGAACCACGTATTTCGGATCTGGAGGGACGGAGGGACACTTGTCCTCAAGGTCTACGGCTCCGATTCCCGGATGCGCCGCGAGTCCCATGCGCTTGAGGCTCTGCGCCACGTCGTCGGTACTCCGACCGTGCTCGACAAGGGTGTGGACGAGAATCTCCACTGGGCGATGTTCGCCGATGGGGGCAAGTGGAACATCCAGACCCTGCCGGAGAACCCCGGCCTGGCCGAGAAGGCGGGGGAAATCCTCGTCCACCTGCACCAGTCCGCACCGGACGCCTTTTCGAATCTCACGCGCGGTATCGACCAGGAGTGGGTTGCTGTCGATCTGAAGTCAACTCTGCGCAGACTGGAACGCTACCGAGCACGAGTCGGTGTCGAAGCCGAACTCGTTGCTGCCGCCCAGAAGGTGCCCGCTCCGCGTGCGGGAGCCCCTGTCGTGTGCCACACGAACCCGGTCGCAAAGAAGTTCATCGTCAATGACGCCGGGGACGTCACGCTGATCACATGGGAATGGGCAACCCCTGCGCCGCCGGAATGGGATCTGTCCCGTGCGGTGTGGAGCGTCGGGTTGCATGCGGGCCCCATCGCCGCGCAGGCGGTGCTCAAGGGGTACGGACGCTCGCTGGAACCGGACCAGCTGGATCGTTGGATCGTGTATCACGCGGCACAAGCACTCGTGCATCTCGCTGAACGACAATTGTCCGCTCGCCCGGCGTCCATCCCCGGAAACCTCGTCCCGGAGTTCAACCGAGCCGTGCTTGGCGCTATCGGAAGCTGAATTCGGGAGTCAAGTAGCGATCGATCAGCCGAAAGGGTGACCACATGCAGGGCAGTGTGCGTCGCCTGCGGCCGTCTGCGCTCGGCACCACGGGCACGGCAGGTCGCTTCCATCACCGATCGTGGCAATGGTGGAATTGTGCGATGCGCCAGGCGATGGGATGGTCTTTGAACCCACGGTGACGATCGCCATCGTGACGAAAACAGCCGCAAGGACGATCTCCAACATCTCGCTCTCCTCCATCGGGTGCGAACAATGTTGGCAGAGACCGCGAAAATCTTCGGTATTTCCGATTCAGTCGCCGTCGCGGCTTGCAGTGAACTCGCGATTGCGGGCCACTTCTTGCATGCCGAGAGATGCGTACAGACGGATCGCCGCTGTGTTCGCATCATCAACCCATAGCGATCCAACGGTGCACCCGCGAACGTCGGCGAGGTACCCGAACCCGGCAAGCACCATCGCTTTGCCGAGACCACCGCCCTGAGCGCCTGGCACCACACCGATCCGATATATCTCTCCGGTGCCGTCTGGGTGGACCTTGGTCCAGCAGAAGGCATCGACGGACTGCCCGTTCCGATGGAACAGGATTCCGTCGCGGTCGAACCACGGTTCCGACTGCAACACGCTCAGCTCGGCACGATCGAGCGACGCCGCCTCGGGATGCGATGAGAATGCGACACTATTCACGGCGACAAGCACGTCGTCTTCATCCGGCTGCATCCGCTCGACCTCAACGGCCGATGCCTCGTCGATCGGTAACGGCACGTGCATGTGGAACAGCGTCCTGTTGGAAGAAAACCCGTGCGCCGAGAGGGCCGCGTCGAGTGTGTGGCGACGACTCCACGCCGTCACGGTTGCTCCGGCTGGCGGAAGGTGGAGCGCCTGCGCGAGCACGACGGTTTCGAATTCCACAAAACGAAGTGACGGTTCGACTGCTGTCTCGACGCTCCAATGTGCAACCCCATCCGCCGTGGTGTGGGACGCCGCTACTCCGATCGCAACCACGTTCCCGTTCTCCTCGATCGTCACGAATCGCTCGGGCGTGCCGAGGACGGCCATCTTTGCATCGCTGAGTGGTGGGTGGCCGTCGGCATTCTCGAGCAGCTCGAGGAACGTGGCGACCGGAGTCGGAATGTCCATCTTCGGACGATAGGACGACTTCGACGCACGCCGTTGGAGTCCGGAGCGATAACATCGATCGGGTGACTCAGGTAGGACTCGTCTTGGGTGGTGGAGGCATCACCGGCGCAGCGTTCCATTTCGGAACGCTGTTCGCGTTGGAGATGGCGACGGGCTGGGACCCCAACGACAGCGAAGTCATCATCGGAACCTCCTCCGGATCCTTCGTCTCGGCAATGATCCGCGGCAACTCGCTCGACCTCGACATTCTCACGGGAACCGGCGAGACAGCCGACGAGATCCGGGACTACCTCGGCTCATATCTCTACACCCGCGGCACACCGCGTGGAGCCATGCGGTGGGTGCGACGCGGTCTCGCTCCTGCGTTGCGTCGTCCGAGTCTGCACGTGGCCCTCGGTAGCCCGGGGCTGTTCCGCACAGACGGACTCGAACGCTGGGTCCACGACGGAATCGGTTCGCTTGCCGATGGCTGGCCGGGTCGAGCAACGGCACTGGTCGCGTTCGATCTCGCGTCGAAGCAACGAGTTGCCTTCGGGACCGAGGATGCTCCGGATGTGACGTTGGCCGAAGCCGTCGCTGCATCGTCAGCCGTCCCGTTCATCTACGAACCAGTCAAGCTCGAAGGTCGGTGGTATGCGGACGGTGGGGTGGCTTCTGGAACATCGCTCGACCTCGTTCTTGCCCGTCCGGAACCACTCGACCTGATCATCGTCGTGGCTCCGTTTGCTGCCACCGCTCCCCGTTCGCGAGGGCGTATGTATGAAGACGTCTTCGACCGTGTCGGCCGGAAGGCGCTCGCCGCAGAGTTGGCGATGGTCAAGGATCATTGGCCCGACACGGAGCTCCTGGTCCTTCGCCCCACGGACACGGTGCTCGACAAAGCGAGACCCAATCCCATGTCCGCCGCAGCCGCCGTCCCGACTTTCATCGCCACGCTGCATGCGATGCATCGACAACTCGCCAGACGGTCGGTTTGGAGCGTTCTCGAACGGCATCTCGGGGCGACGGTCACCACCGGAACACGCATCTAAAACGCTGCCGAACGGCGTCGTCGCACCGCACAAGGTTCTACCATGCCGGGCATGCCTGACGAAACCACATCCCCAAGCTTCTTCGGATCAGACCGCATCGAACTCTTCGCGACGATCGTGCTGGCAATCGCGACAGTTCTAACTGCTTGGTCCGCCTTCCAGTCGGGCAAGTGGAGCGGCCAACAGTCCATCAACTTCTCCGAGGCAGGAGCCGCTCGAACCGAATCGACACGTTTCGACACCCTCGGCGGGCAGCTCGTCCAGATCGACGTCGCGATGTACATCGACTGGGTGTCCGCCTACTTCCAGGACACAGCGGACGGCACCATCGAACCCGTCACCGACGGCGTGTACACACCGACCCCCGGGACCACATCCGGGTTCATCTACAACCGATTCCGTCCCGAGTTCGTCCCCGCCGTTGAGGCGTGGCTCGCGACCCAACCGGTCACGAATCCGGATGCACCTCCGTCGCCGTTCGCCATGCCCGAATACGTCATCGAGGAGCGGCAGGAGGCGATACGGCTTTCCCAAGTCGCCGACCAGAAAGCGCTCGATGCTCGCACGGCGAATCAGAACGGGGACAACTACGTCCTCACCATGGTGTTGTTCGCATCCGTGCTGTTCTTCGCTGGCGTCAGCTCGAAATTGATCAAGCCGCGGAACCGGATGATCGCCCTCGGTTTCGGCATCCTGCTGCTGCTCGCAGGCATCATCATCGAATCAACGCTGCCGATCCTCGTCTGAGGCACGGCGGCACCGCAGCCGCTACGCGGTCGGTGAGGCCTTTCCCTGCTTGAGTTGGTCAGCGAGGATGAAGGCAAGCTCGAGTGCCTGACTGGCGTTGAGCCTAGGGTCGCAATGCGTGTGATACCGATCGGCGAGATTCGCTTCCTCGATCTGGATCGATCCACCGGTGCACTCGGTGACGTTCTGTCCCGTCATTTCGAAGTGGACGCCACCCGGATGCGTTCCCTTGGAACGGTGGATGTCGAAGAACTGCTCGACCTCGGAGACGATCCGCTCAAACGGACGCGTCTTGTACCCGTTCGCAGAAAC
>CAYTWC010000073.1:0-8521 GCA_964441975.1 uncultured Acidimicrobiaceae bacterium
GTTTGGATTTCAGATTTGTCGACTTTCTGCATCAGGAGGCCGAAGCCGACGTTCTCGGAGATCGACATGTGCGGGAACAACGCGTACGACTGGAACACGGTGTTCACGGGGCGTTTGTTGGGCGGAAGCAGTCCCATTTCGACCCCGTGGATCTTCAAGGATCCGTTCGTGGGATATTCGAAACCCGCAATCATGCGAAGCGTCGTCGTCTTCCCACAGCCCGAGGGTCCGAGCAAGGAAAAGAACTCGCCGTCACCGATCGCGAGGCTGATGTCGTCCACTGCGACGATGTCCTCGCCGAAGTGCTTCGACACACCCGAAAGCTCGACCGCAGCCTTCATCCACAACCGCCCATGCTCGCAGTGCGTTCCGGACCTGGCTGGATCAGCGGAACACCACTTGTTCCCCTCGGAACCCTACCGACCGCGGCCCACTCGCGCCGTGTCGACGTCTTCATTTCCGATACCGATTCGGCCCCCGACCTATCGATTCTGTTGTGAAACAACATATTTTCGGCAGTATGGCGTGTGACAACCGGCCGCGCAACTGATACGCTCACCACCAAACCCATCGGACAGGGAAGTGAGGGCACGTGGCGTTCAATCGGATGCTGATCGGTGGGGCATGGGTCGATGCAGACGCCCGCACGACCTGGGATCTGGTCAACCCGGCGACCGAAGCCACGATCGAGTCGATTGCCTTCGGCGACGCAGCAGATGCACGTTCCGCAATCGACGCAGCAGCAGATGCCCTCGGTCAATGGAAGGACCTCGGGCCCTACAAGCGTGCCGACATCCTCCACGATGCAGCAAAACTGCTGAGGGAACGCGCCGCCGCGTACGCACGCATCACGTCGGAGGAATCGGGCAAGCCGGTTCACGAGGCGAACGGCGAGTGGCTGTCGGCACCCGACTATCTCGATTTCGCGGCAGAGGAGTCCAAACGGATCGGTGGACGGATCATCCCGTCCAAGCGACCGGGGCGACGGATCGAAGTCACCTACGCACCGATCGGTGTCGTTGGCGTGATCGCCGCGTGGAACTTCCCCGTCTACAACGTCAACCGTGCGGTGTCCTCGGCGCTTGCCGCGGGTTGCACCGTCGTCGTCCGACCAAGTGAATACACACCGCGATCAGCGTTGGCGTATGGGGCTGCGCTCGTCGACGCAGGCGTCCCCGAAGGTGTGATCAACGTGGTCAACGGCGATCCTCACGCCATGGCACAGACAATGCTCGACGACCCGCGTCTCCGCAAGATCCAGTTCACCGGCTCAAGCCGCGTCGGCAAGATCCTCATGGACGGTGCGTCCCGAACGATCACACAGCTTTCACTCGAACTGGGCGGCAACGCACCGGTGATCGTCATGCCCGACGTGGCGGATCTGGACACCGTCGCCGCTGGTGCCGTTTCGGCCAAGTTCCGCAATGGCGGTCAGGTCTGCATATCACCGCAACGGTTCATCGTCCACGAGTCCGTGGCAGAGGCTTTCACCACGGCCGTCGCCGAGCGGGCGGAGGCGCTCACAGTGGGTGATCCGACAGACGGCGCGGTCGACGTTGGGCCTCTGATCAATGCTGCACAGCTCGACCGGGTCGAGGCGCTTGTCGGCGCATCGGTGGACGCTGGCGCACACATCCACGTCGGTGGTCACGCGATAGCCGGGCGGGGCTTCTTCTTCGAGCCGACGGTCCTCAGTGGACACCTTGAGTCGTCTCCCGTCATGACGGAGGAGGTCTTCGGGCCGGTGCTACCGGTGACCACCTTCACCGATGTCGGCGACGCGATCGACATGGCGAACAGTGTCGAGCATGGTCTCACGGGGTTCGTCTGGACTTCGGACCTGGGTACGGCGATGCATCTCACCGATGCCCTCGAGTACGGGATGGTCGGCGTCAACGATTGGTATCCGGTCACGGCCGAGGCACCCTTCGGTGGGGTGAAGCAGTCCGGTCTCGGGCGCGAATCGGGTACGGAGGGGATCCTCGAGTATCTGGAACCGAAAACGGCGTACTTCGGAGGTCTGGGACGATGACACGGATGCCGAAGATGACGGTCCTAGCGCTGTCCGGGTCGCCGGAGTCCATCGGGGATGCCCACGGACGAGCATTCGGCGACCAGATCCGCTCGTACATGCAGACCCGCCGCAAGCTTTCGCTCGTCGGGACGCAGCTCACTGAGCACCAGGTCACGGAGATCGCGGAAGAGATGCTCGACGCACATCGCGCGTACGACGCTGATCTCTTCGTCGAGATGATCGCGATGGCAGACGCCTCGGGGATCTCCCCCGCCGAGGCTGTCATCGTGGGTGGCTACACCGACTTCATCGACGCCGTGCGAGCGCTGGCAAGTGGGAGGGCGGTGGAGGACACGTGCACCGCGGTCATCACACCGGATGCGCAATCCGATGGCGACGGATTTCTCGCCCAGACATGGGACATGAACGCCTCTGCCACACCGCACGTCTTCATGCTGGATGTCTCGCCCGACCGTCATCCACGCTCACTCGTCTTCACGACCCACGGGACGGTCGGGCAGATCGGCATGAACGAGGCTGGTATCGCCATCGGAATCAACAATCTGACGGTGACCGACGGGGGTATCGGTGTCACGTGGCCGTTCGTCGTCCGGAAAGCGCTCAAGCAGACCAGCTTCGAGGACGCCCTTGCGTGCATCACCGATGCACCCCTTGCCGGAGGTCACAACTTCCTGCTCTTCGATGCCGATGGCAACGGCGCGTCAGTCGAGGCGACCACCACGCGGACGGTCGTCGATCCGCTCGGCGAGACTCCACTTGTCCACACGAACCACTGCCTGTTCCCCGAGACGATTGCCGTCGAGGCTGACCGGCCGCCGACCCTGAACACGAATTCGACCAGCCGCCTCTCCGACGCCACTGCATTGCTCGCCGCCGCCGTCCCACACACGACAGCCTCGATGATCGAGCTGCTCTCCGATGAACGTTCGATCTGTCGAAGGCCCGAGCCTCCGTTCGAGTACGAGAGCTCCGGCGCAGTCGTGATGCGACCCGGTACCCGCGAACTCTGGGCCTGTTGGGGCCAACCATCCGACAACGACTTCGAACACTTCTCCCTCTCCTGACCACCGCCCAGACCAGCCAAACCGTGGGCCCCAGTGCACATATATGTGTCCGCGTACCCAGGGTTCGCGGACACATATATGTCGTCTGCAGCCCAAGGTACGCGAACGGCGTAGAATATTGAGTGCCCGCTCAAGAATTGGATGTGCCCATGGCAACCACCGCACCGAGCCGAAGAGTCGCAATCGTCGATGGTCTACGTACGCCCTTCGCCAAATCGGGTTCCGCCCTCGCCAAAGAGACGACCCTCGATCTGTCCACCGCCGTCGTCGCCGAGCTCCTCGCCCGCTCCGGCGTGGACGCCGCCAAGGTCGACCGCGTGGTCTTCGGATCCGTCGTCCAGGATGTGAGCGCACCGAACATCGCTCGCGAGATCGTTCTGGCAGGGCCGTTTCCGGAGTCGACCGACGCCTACTCCGTCACACGCGCCTGTGCAACGTCGACACAGGCCACCGTCAACGGAGCGCAGGCAATCGCTCTCGGGGAAGCCGACATCGTCATTACAGGCGGCGCCGATTCCCTGTCACGACCACCGGTCACCTATTCGGACCGCTTCGTGGAGCTGATGATGCAAGCGAACGCAGCCAAGGACATGCCCTCGAAAGCCAGGATCTTCGCCAAGGTTCGCCCGCGGGATCTCGCCCCGAATCCACCCGCGATTGCCGAACGGTCGACCGGTGAAACCATGGGTGACTCCGCGGAGAAGATGGCGAAGGAGAATGGAATCACCCGTGAGGCGCAGGACGCATACGCAATCTCATCCCACGAAAAGGCGACGGCCGCATGGGCCGAGGGGGTCTTCGACAACGAGGTGATGCCGTATCGGATACCGCCGAAGTACGAGACAACCATCTCGCGTGACACGATCCCCCGCTCAGACTCGACCGTCGAGAAGCTCGCATCGCTCAGACCCGTTTTTGACCGGAGGTACGGCTCGGTCACCGCTGCGAACAGCTCACCACTCACCGATGGCGCCGCGGCGATCCTCCTGATGGAGGGATCCGTTGCCAAATCGCTCGGGTATGAACCCCTTGCGTACATCCGCTCGTACGGATTCGCCGCCCTCGATCCGAACTGGCAGCTGTTGATGGGGCCAGCGTTTGCGACACCGATCGCCCTCGATCGGGCAGGGATGACACTCAAGGACATAGACATCATCGACATGCATGAAGCGTTCGCCGCACAGATCCTGTCGAACATCCAAGCGTTTGCGTCCGACGAATTCGCCAAGAAGCGGCTCGGGCGGGACAAGGCGATCGGCGAGATCGACGAGTCCGCCTTCAACCTGTACGGCGGATCGATCTCACTCGGACATCCATTCGGGGCCACCGGCGCACGACAGATCACAACGATGGCGAGGGAGCTCGACCGTCGCGGATCGGGCACCGCTCTCATCACCCAATGCGCGGCCGGCGGACTTGGTGCCGCGATGATTCTGGAGAAATGACGATGACGTTCCAGAACCACACTCTCACCATCTCGGACGACGGCATCGCGGTTGTCCTCATGGACCGCCACGACGAGGCGATGAACACCCTCGGCGAGGAGTTCGTCAGGGAACTCGGCGAGATCGTCGGGCAACTTGAGCAGCCCGACGTCCGCGCTGTGGTCATCGGTTCGAACAAGAAGGACTTCCTTGCGGGCGCGGACATCACGCTGTTCGATGTCATGGACACGCCCGAGGTCGCAGTCGAGGCACTCGAATCCATCCAGGCGATCTATCAACGGCTAGAAGACCTCCACCTCAAGGCAGGCAAGCCGGTCGTTGCGGCGATAGACGGGGCCTGTCTCGGCGGCGGACTTGAGTTGGCGCTCACGGCTTCACAGCGACTGTGCACAGACACGGCCCAACTCGGACAACCCGAGGTGCAACTCGGCGTCATCCCCGCAGTTGGCGGGACACAGCGACTGCCCAATGTCGTCGGCATCCAGAATGCGCTCGAGATGATCGTCACGGGTCGCCCCATCCGCCCCTACAAGGCGAAGAAGATCGGGCTAGTAAGCGAGATCGTCCCGACGGAGGTCCTGCTGTCGGTAGCGATTGACAGGGCGAGGGAGGCAATCGACGCACCGCCCCCGGATCGGGTCATCGCCCTCAATGTCTCGAAGGAGCATCTCCAGACACTCGCACTCGAGAAGAACCCTGCTGGCAGGAAGTTGCTGTTCAAGAAGGCAACCGAACAGATGCTGAAACAGACCGGCGGCAACTACCCGGCCGCGAAACGAGCGATCGACGCCATCCAGATCGGTGTCGAGGCTGGCCGCGAAGCGGGGTTCGCGGCGGAAATTCGATTCTTCGCCGATCTCGTACGGACGCCAGAGTCGAAGGCGTTGCGTTCGATCTTCTTCGCATCCCAGGAACTCAAGCACGACACCGGAACCGACACAGGTGCCGAACCGGTCGACATCGACAATGTCGCTGTGCTCGGCGGTGGCCTGATGGGCGGGGGGATCGCTGCGGTCTCAACACTCAAGGCGGGAGCGAACGTCCGCATCAAGGAGATCGACGACGCGGGCGTCGGCCGAGGACTTGCCTACGTTCACCGCGTGGTGACGAAACGGGCCCGCCGGGCTCGAATGAGCGAGTTCGAGGTCGACCGCATCATGGGACGTGTCACCGGTTCGGCGACCTGGGATGGATTCGGAAACACCGATCTCGTCATCGAAGCGGTCTTCGAGGATCTGGATCTCAAGCAATCGATTCTCAGGGATGTCGAAGCCGTGACACGTGCCGACACGGTGTTCGCATCCAACACCTCGACCCTTCCGATCGGCAAGATCGCGGAAGCAAGCTCACGACCCGACAAGGTCGTCGGTATGCACTACTTCTCGCCTGTCGAGAAGATGCCGCTCCTCGAAGTCGTCACGACGGAGAAGACATCGGACGAGACGACCGCAACCGCCGTTGCGTTCGGAAAGCGCCAAGGGAAGACGGTGATCGTCGTCAACGACGGAACCGGGTTCTACACATCCCGTGTGCTCGGCCCCTACTCCAATGAGGCAGCGTTCCTGCTCGAGGAGGGCGCCTCGGTCAAGAACATCGACGACGCCATGACAGCGTGGGGATTCCCCGTCGGTCCGCTCCTCCTCGCCGACGAAGTCGGAATCGATGTCGGAGCTCACATCTCCGAGATCTTCCTCGACGCCTTCGGAGACCGAATGCGGGGTCCGGACATGATGCGCGGTCTCATCGCCGACGGGCGAAAGGGACGGAAGAACGGCCGCGGGTTCTACCGATATGAGGACGGGGAACGCAAGGGCGTCGACGACACCGTGTATGCGGCTCTCGGTCTCGGTGAGCGGACCTCGGTAGCCCGATCAGTGATACAGGAACGTCTGAGCCTTGCGTTTCTCAACGAGGCGGCACGGTGCCTCGAGGACGGTGTTCTGCGCTCCGCACGTGATGGCGACATCGGAGCGGTGTTCGGTCTCGGCTATCCACCATTCAGGGGTGGACCGTTCTGGACGATCGACAGTATCGGGGCGAAAGATGTCGTTGCCCGTCTGCGTGACCTCGAGGGTGAGTTCGGCGAACGGTTCACGCCCGCAGAAATCCTTGTCACCCACGCCGAGTCGGGCGAACCGTTCCGCGGCTGATCAGGCGACGGTGAACTCGACCATGGGGATCTTTCGCATCATCTCGACGCGCCCGGCCTCCGTGCCGTCGTAGCTGACACCCATCGAGTCCATCAACTTCGCGGCTGCCTTGGGGTGTGCCGTCTCGTAGTCATGGAACACCGAGCCGGCCTCCTCGGCTTCGAGCGACCGCATCGTCGCGGTGTGACGCCGCGAGCCGACCCAAACGGCCTGGAGGCCGCCGCCCATGATGTTGCGGTACCAGTCGGCACGCGGTCCTGTCCCTGAGGTCACGATGTAGGTGTTGTCGCCTGATCCACGACCCGCAACCTCGAGGACGGTTCGGTAGTGGTTCCCGCTCTTTCGGCCACGGTGCTCGATCATGACGAAACGTTTGCCGAAGAGGAACCCGAGCCGAGTTCGGTACAGCCAGGTCGGCGCGTGCAGGATCCATTTCCACAGACCCGTCGGTTTGCTCTTGAAGTCAAAGGAACTCATGAGCTCGACGCTACGCCATCCCGAGTCGGTACCCAAAGCGCGCGAACGATTCGTGGAGCAAACGTCTGTGTGGGCTTCACAGCGAGGTTCGAGAAAGTACCCTGCCATCCATGCACGAATTCCGGATGCCCGACATCGGCGAGGGGCTCACCGAGGCCGAAATCGTGCAGTGGCATGTCGGCGTCGGCGACGTGGTCTCCATCGATCAGATCATCGTCGAGGTCGAGACGGCCAAGACCGTCGTCGAGATTCCTTCTGTGTTCGCAGGGACGGTGGTCCGGATCGATGCGGAACCGGGAGCCACGGTCAACGTGGGCGATGTGCTGTTCGTTATCGCCGGGGATGGGGAGCCTCAACCCGACGTTTCGGCGGCTCCGCTGCCGACGGCCGTGAACGCTCCTCCGGCTGAAGACGCGCCCAAACCAGCACCTGATCCGGTGCACGCGCCGACGGGCATCGGGTCACGGGTCCGCGCGATGCCGTTGGTACGCAGGCTCGCAGCCGAACGCGGCGTCGATCTCACCGCGATCGCAGGCACGGGACCGGGCGGCGCGGTGACACGGGCAGACGTCGAGAACGCCGGATCCACCGCTGATCAGGACGGAGACGTCATTCCGCTCACCCCGATGCGCCGCGCCATTGCCGAACACATGGCCCAGTCATGGCGGGAGATCCCCCATGTGACCGTGCAGGCAGAGATCCGCGCCGAGAACTTGATCGCAGCGCGCAAGAGCGCGTCAGCCCTCACGCTCGAAGCGGTCGTCGGCGCACGGCTGATCCCGCTGCTGAAGGAGTTCCCGGACTTCAACGCAGCGTTTCGACCGGACGGGGTCCTCCACCGGTCCTCGATCCACCTCGGCTTCGCTGTGGACACGGACAACGGGCTCATGGTTGTGGTCGTCCGCGATGCCGATACGAAGACCGTCGACGAGATAAGCACCGAATTCACCCGACTCGCTGATGCAGCGAAGGATCGGACGATCAAGCCGGACGAGGCGACGGGTCAGACCTTCACGATCTCGAACATCGGGGCGCTCGGTGGCGGACACGGGACACCCATCATCCCGATCGGAACGACGGCGATTCTGTCCATCGGACGGGCGGAAGAACAACCAGTCGTCATCGCCGGGGCTTTGGAGATCGGTATGGTCGCACCGATCGACCTGTCCTACGACCACAGGGTCATCGACGGTGGACTCGGCCAACGGTTCCTCTCCGCGACCACCACCGCACTCGAGCACTAGCCAACCCCTCATTCTGTGGGCTGGAGAGCGCATATATGTGTCCGCGTACCCTGGGTACGCGGATACCTATATGTGCTCTGGGGCCCACGGTTTACTCGTAGGAGTC
>CAYTWC010000074.1:0-8518 GCA_964441975.1 uncultured Acidimicrobiaceae bacterium
TGTCGATCCCTGATGCGCTCATGCCGCAATGGTTCCGACTCGCAGCCGGTTCCAGCCCCGATGAGGTCAGGGCGATCGAGCTCGGTCTCGCCGACGGAAGCCTGCATCCGGGCGAGGAGAAGCGTCGTCTGGCCCGCTCGGTCGTGGACCGGTATCACGGCGAGGGTTCGGGTAGCGTGGCTGAGACGGCGTTTGATCGGATATTCCGAAGCAAGCAAGCCCCCGAAGATGTCCCAACGGCAACGCTCGATTCCGATGCTGAGGTCTGGCTCCCCAAGGTGCTCGCGGAAGCCGGTCTCGCTGCGTCGAACAGCGAAGCGCGGCGCCTGATCGCCCAGGGAGCCGTCAAAATCGACGGTGAGCCGATCGCATCCGAGAACGTTGCGCGATCATCCCTGGTCGGTGTCATCGTCCAGGTAGGGAAACGCCGCTTCCTCCGATTCATCGACTGACCCGGAGGCGTCGATCAGCCGTCGACTTCGATGGTCCCTGTCATGGACGGGTGGATCGCACAGAAGTACGAGTAGGAACCGCCGTCGACGAAGGTGAATTCGAAAGTGCCACCGCTCGACAGCGTGGCATCCCAGAGTTCGTCCTCGGATGTCACCGTGTGCGTGACGGACTGATCGTTGGTCCAGCGAACCGTTTCACCGGCCGAGATCGTCACGGTTCCGGCGTCGAATACGAAGTTGTCGATGACCACGTCCACAGCATCCCCAGCGGCCGGCGAACCTGTCGAGTCGGTCGTGGAATCGGAACTGCACCCCGCGAGGGCGACAGTTGTGACCATGACTGCGAGAACCGATCGAATGGGCAGGAATCGCACGTGCACCTCCATGTCGTCCGCGGTAATCATAGAGAACGGGCAGGAACCCGATGAAGGATTCCTGCCCGTCGTCCGTTCGGTCAATCGAGTCGAATCAGCCGGTGAGGCCGTTGTCCTCCAACCACTGCGAGGCGACCTCGACGAGATCCTCGCCGTCATAGCCGACTGCCTGGTTCATCCTGGTCAACTCCTCCGTCGTCAGCGCAGCACTGACGGCGTTGAGGGCGTCGGTGTAGTCGCTGCCGTACTCTTCGACCAGGTCGGTCGAGGTGGCCGGGATGATGTTCTCGGCTGGCTGGAGACCCATGTCATCGTTCAGGAGGACGAATCCTTCGGATGTGATGACACCGTCGGTCGTGAACAGCAGGCCAACATCGATGCCGCCGTTGTCGGCACCTGCCTTCAGTGCCTCGACAGTGAGCGGGCCACCGACGTCGAGCGGCTTGAATTCAGCGAACGTCAAGCCGTAGACGGACTCGAGCCCGATCAGACAGAACTCCCTCTCGGGGCATTCCGGTGGTCCACCGAGCACCAGCGTGCCATTTGCAGATGCGAGTTCGCTTACCGTCGAGAGCCCGAGCGCTGCTGCGGTCTCCGATGTCACGACGAAGCCGTTCTTGTCCTGCGCCGGAGCAGGATCGAGGACCGTAACGCCGGCAGATTCCCACGCCGAAGCGAGGTCACTCGTCGTCGACTCCGTATCGCTCGTCGGTGTTCCACCGAGATACGAAAGAGCCGATCCGACATACTCCGGAACGAGGAGGATCTCCCCGGACTCTAGAGCCGGAGCGTAGATCTCACGGTTTCCGACGTTGAACTTGCGTTCGACGGTGAAGCCCTCGGCCTCGAGTTTCTGTGCGTAGATTTCCGCCACCAGTTCGCTCTCACCGAAGTTCGCGGATCCGATGACGATGGTGGTGCCGTCCTTGGAGCCTGAGTCATCACCCGACGAGCAGGCCGATGCGACAAGCGCAACGGCGAGCAGTGTCGCCCCAATGACCCTGTTGCGGAATATCCGCATGGGTTCTCCCTTCACATTGCTTGTGTTTTGAGTCGAGGGATCCCCCGACACGACAAAGGTACCCGCCCCGTGTGACGGAAATGACGGTCCGACCAGGGGCCCGATCACACGCCGAGCAGCGTGTCAACGTCCTCCTTCACCCTCGCCTTGCGCTGGGAGACCCGCTCCGCGATGGTGAATGCGAGTTCGGTTGCAAGAGCTAGCAACGCGACGAGAATCCCTCCCGCGACCACCTCGGGCGTGTCGCGCGTGGCAAACCCGTCGATGATGTACCGTCCAAGCCCTCCCCACGCAACGAGTGCACCGAGTGTCGCTGTCGCGACGACCTGGACGGCCGCGATCCTCGCACCCGCGATCAGCACCGGCATCGCGAGCGGCAGTTCGATTCGCAACATCACCTGGTGGTCCTTCATACCCATGCCGTTGGCTGCGTCGACGATCGCCGGGCTCACACCGGACACGCCTGCATGGGCATTCGAGAACAGCGGAGGTATCGCGAGGAACAACAGCGCGAGGATCGTCGGCCAGAACCCGAATCCGAGACCCATTCGGATCGTGATGGGTAGCGCAACGGCGACAACGGCAAACGACGGAATCGAGCGACCGATGTTCACCGCCGCAACGACGAATGAGCCGCCCAGGCGACGATGAGCGAGGTAGACAGCTGCCGGGATCGCTATCACGCTTGCGATCACGAGGGCGAGGAGTGACATCTGAACGTGCTCCCAGAGCCGGTTCGGTATCCCGTTGATACCCGTCCAGTTCGCCGGATCGAGGAACCAATCGATGGTCTGGCCTGTCAGCTCGGTCATGGGGACACCTTGACTCGTTTCCATGGACTGACGAGCCGTTCGAGCCCGACGAGCGACAGGTCAGCGATCACCGCAAGCAGGATCGAAAGGACGGTCCCGACGAAGATCTGCGTCGTTCCGATCGGACTCGAGAACGTGTTCAGACCTCGCAGGATGTAGAAGCCGAGGCCACCGTGCCCGATCAGCGAAGCGACCGTGACCAGCCCGATGACCGTGACCGTTGCCAGTCTGATTCCGTTCACGATGACGGGGAGGGCGAGGGGTATCTCGATGTGGAGAAACCGCGCTCGCGGTGTGTATCCCATTCCGTCCGCTGCGTCGAGTACTTCCGGCGGAACGCCGTCGATGCCTGTGACGATGTTGCGCACCAGGATCAGCAGGGTGTAGGAGACGAGGCCGATCTCGGCAGTCAGCACGGAGAGCCCCGTGATCGGCACCAGGACCACGAACAACGCGAGGCTCGGAATCGTGTAGAGGATCCCCGTCGTCCACGTGATCGGGCCGTAGCTGAAACGCCACCGAAGCGCCACCAGTGACAGGACCACGCTGACGATGATTCCCACACCGACGGCTATCACGGTCAGATAGATGTGTTCGAGCGTATGTGCCCAAATGTCATCGAGATTGCGCCAGATCCAGTCCCACACGATGATCGGCTTCGACGAGGACTGTCCGAGGATCGTCATCCTGTGATCTGCCTGCTTATCGACGCAGCGCTGAGGGTGCCGAGATACCGGTCGCCGTCACATACAGCTGTGAATTCCGCGCGGGACGAGATGATCGAGTCGAGTGCCTCCTTGAGCGATCTCGAGACGTCGATCTGGGCGACCAGCGGTTGCGCTGCGTCGCGGCTGACGGCGTCGGAGGAACGCAACTGCTCGACAGTCGTCCAGCCGACCAGCCGACCACCGTCGAGCACCAGACCCCACTCAAACCCGAGTGAAGCAATCGAGTCAGCGGCATGCGCTCCGGACTGACCGACGGTGACGGTTGGCCCCCCGTCGAGCTCGACGTCACGGACGGGGAGCAGTGAGAGTCGCTTGATCCCACGGTCAGAGCCGAGGAAATCCGCCACGAATGTATTCGCTGGTGACGACAGGAGTTCGTCGGGGGATCCGTACTGTTCGAGAACTCCGCCGGTGTTGAGGATGGCCACTCGGTCTCCGACGCCGATGGCTTCATCGATGTCGTGTGTGACGAGAACGATGGTCTTGCGGACACGATCCTGGAGTGAGAGCAACTCGCGCTGGAGGTGCTGACGCACGATCGGGTCAACGGCTCCGAACGGCTCGTCCATGAGGAGGACGGGGGGATCCGCGGCGAGGGCGCGTGCAACGCCGACACGCTGCCGCTGGCCGCCCGACAGTTCCGAAGGGAAACGCGTGAGCATCGAACGGTCGATCGCGACTTGATCAGCCAGTTCCTCGACACGCTGTGTGATCCGGTCCTTCGACCACCCGAGCAGGTTGGGCACGGTTGCGATGTTCTGGGCGATCGTGCGATGCGGAAACAGACCGATCTGCTGGATGACGTAACCGATCGTCCTACGGAGCTCATGGACGGGCATCGATCCGACGTCCTGTCCTGCGACGATGATCGACCCACCGCTCGGTTCGATGAGACGGTTGATCATCCTCAGCGTGGTCGTCTTCCCGCAACCCGACGGCCCCACGAGGACGACGATCTCTCCTTCGTCGATGACGAGATCGAGGTCACCGACCGCAGGCAGTTCCGAACCGGCGAAGTACTTCGACACACCACGTAGCTCGATCATCGGTTTCGTCGCAGGACGAGGTGTTGGGGCAGCGGTCGACTGATCTGGCACGCCGTCACCATACGCCAATTCAGCTGGCCGGATTGCGATGTGTGGCGAAATCCCCGCGGGTGCGACAGGCGGTAGAGTGACCCGATGCCGGACACGAATGACACCGCCAACGCAGGACATGACGACCCCGGAAGCGGTGACGACTCCCAACAGACGATCTACGACCATTCGAGCGTCCCCGACTGGTTGAACCCGACTTCTCTTCGTGGGCTCGTCTTCGTGCTGGCGGGGCTCTTGATCCTGACCGTTCCGGAGTTCTCCCAGGAGCTCCTGTCCCTCGTGATACAGGTATCGATGGTCGTCGTCGGTCTCACGGTCATCTGGAGCGCGCTCGCACACCGCGAACGTCGCACCCTCGATGCCGTGTTCGGCATCGGGCTCGTGCTGATTGCGGTCTTCCTGATGTTCAACGGGCAGTCGACGCGCCCGATCGTCGCCGACGTGATCGGCGGTGCGTTCGTCCTTTTCGGCGTACTGGTGTCGGTCCGAGCCTTCCGACGACGCAAGTCCAGCGAGAACTGGGTTTTCCATGTCGTGAGAGGCGGTGTGTATGCCTCATTCGGTCTGGTTGTTGCCTTCCTCCCCGAGGCGATCCTGTCGGCTGCGGTTCTCGCACTTGCGGTCGGAGCGATACTCGTCGGAGCGCTGACGCTCGCGATCGGGCTCACGGACGAAGATGCGGGGGACGCCGGACCCGGTGAACTCGGGGAGTTCGCTCGCGAGTGGCTCGCCGACAGGGACCTCGGGGATGAATTCCGCGACGAGGTCGTCGATGCGCTCTACTTCGAACCGCCGAATGCGATCCGCAAGCAGGTCGGATTCTGGGTTCTGCTCGTGCTCTCGACGGCCATCGCGACGTTGGGCGTCCTCGCAGACTCCACTGCGGTCGTCATCGGGGCGATGCTCGTCGCACCGTTGATGACCCCGATCATGGGTGTGAGCGCAGGGATCGTGAACGGATGGGTCTGGCGGGTGTCGACATCGTTCGCCACCGTGGCCGGGGGAGTGGTCGTCAGTATCACGACCGCCTGGATCATCACGGTGTGGGCTCCACAACTCATCCCCTTGTCGTCCAACTCCCAGGTGATCTCCCGGGTGTCGCCGACGCTGATCGACATGATGATCGCTGTAGCAGCCGGTGCCGCGGGTGCCTACGCCACCGTCGACAAGCGGGTCTCGTCATCGATCACGGGAGTGGCCATCGCTGTCGCGCTCGTGCCACCGCTCGCGGTCGTGGGGGTCACGCTTCACGACACGGCATACAACGACGCACTCGGGGCGTTCCTCCTGTTCGCGACGAACCTCGTGTCGATCATCCTCATCGCATCGATCGTGTTCGTGCTCGGTGGCCTCGTGCCGTTGGATGCGATGCGCAAGAACTCGGCAAAGATGCGGACGATCATCGGCACCGTCGTGTTCGGCGCCCTCGTGATCGTCATACCCCTCGCATTCACCTCCGAGGGAATCATCGCGTCGGCCTCGCGCCAGGGCACGGCCCAAACGGTCACTGCTGCGTGGATAGAACCAGAGTCGGGCCTGACCGTCCAGCGGGTCACGGTCACCAGCAATGTGGTTGACGTCATCGTGACGGGGGACGGCGATTTGCCCGACATATCGACTCTGCAGAGCGACCTGGAATCCAGCTTCGGGGAACCCGTCGAAGTGAGCGTGCAGTATTTCCCGTCGGTGACCGTCTCGACCGAGGATCAATGACCCACTGAGCGGTTCGACGTCGTATCCTCACGACATGGTCGAGAACTCCTCAATGGCAGACTCCCGCGCGGTCATTCACGTGACCCTGTCGGGTGACGTCTACCTCAAGTCACGACGTACCCAGAAGGGCCTCATCAGGCGGGTGCGTGCCAATCTCAACCAGGCGCTCGTCGCCGCAGGCTACGACGGGCCGGTCGAACGGGTAGGCACCCACCGGTTCGAACTGTATCCCGGGACGGACTCCGCCCCCGATGTGATCGCTGCGGCCCGACGTGTCTTCGGCGTCGCGTCGGTCGACACGGTGATCGAGATGCCGTTCGGCCCGGTCGACGAGCTCGCACCCGCGATTGCGGCGATGTCACGTGGGCGTGTCGGTTCGCGGACGTTCGCGGTGCGTGTCAAGAGGCGGGGACACCACGAGTGGTCCTCGATGGATCTGGCGCGAGCCGTCGGTACCGACCTCGTCGCTTCAGGAGGGTCTGTCGATCTGACGTCCCCCGAAGTCGAGGTATCCGTCGCTGTGCTCGACGAGCACGTGTACCTCGTCACCGATCACCAGAACGGACCCGGCGGCCTCCCTCTCGGAACGCAAGAACGCGTGTTGTGCCTCATCTCGGGCGGATTCGACTCGGTCGTGGCTGCATGGATGCTGATGGCGCGTGGATGTCCGGTCGACTTCGTCCACTTCACACTCAATTGCGCCCAGTCAGATCACGCGCTTGCCGTAGCCCGTGAAATGTGGAGCGAGTGGGGCCATGGGACCGACCCGACGGTACATCTCGTCGAGTTCCAGCCGGTGAAAGATGCGCTGTTCGAACACGTCGATTCACGGATGAGGCAGGTGACGCTGAAGATCATGATGGCCAAGGCCGCCTCCCAGATCGCCGAGGAGGTCGGAATCTCGGCGCTTGTAACAGGTGATGCGCTTGGTCAGGTGTCGTCACAGACTTTGCCTCATCTCGTTGCAGTGTCGCGGGATGCCTCGACACCGATTCTCCGGCCGCTGCTCGGTCTGCCGAAAGAGTCGATCATCGACCTTGCGCGTACCGTCGGCACGGCAGACCTGTCAGCCAGGGCCCAGGAGGTATGTGATCTGTCCGAGGGTCGCCCGGTCGCTACGGCGGCGAAAGCCGATGCCATCGGCCTCAGCGTCGACGCGGTTCCTGATGTCGTCATGGCAGATGCAATCGAAACACGCAAGACCTTCAAGCTCGCCGATTGGTCACCGGGTCAGTTCTGAGCGTTCGCCATTCTGTCGTGTCCTAGGACGCCATGTCCACCACATCTCGAAGACGTCTGGGTATGCTGGCCGCCATGAAACGCCTTGCCATGTTCTTGCTCCTGTTCGTATTCGCCGCAGCGATCGCCGCGTGTGACGGTTCGGTGGACAATTCTCTCCCCGATGGGAGCACCGTGACCAGCGTTGCCCCAGATACGACCAGCGCTCCCGATACCACGAATGCTCCTGATACCACCGGATCCGACACCACAAGCCCTGATACGACATCGCCTGATACGACCACTGCGGGTGGTGACGGTGAGGACACGACACCGTGGTGGCTGTTGGTCATCATCGGGATCGCACTGTTGATCCTCATCATCGCGCTGGTCGCCCGGGGTTCGAACAAGACACCTCCATCGGCGGCCGGAGTCCTCACATGGAAGGACCATGGACGACAGGGGTACGCCGACGCCCGTTGGTTGTACGACGCCATGTCCGACGATGTCGCCATCTGGCGCGGCAATGCGCAGTTCGATGGCGTCACGGAAGTCGGGGCGACGGCGTCCACGAGCAAGGCAGAACTGTGGAACGAACTCGGCCCGAGACTCGACAGTGCTCGATCGAGCCTCTACGCCCTCGAAGCTGCTGCACCGGATCCACGAACCGCCCAGTCGGCACAAGTGACGGTCAATGCGATGATGGGTGTCCGTTCGGCCCTGGACGCAAGGGCAGATGCACGCGCTGCATACCGGCAGGCCGAAGCCACCGCTGCTGACAACCCACAGGCCCTGATGGATGCACGGGACCGGGAAGTCCGGTCGTCGACAAACCTCAATCAGGCCAGAGCCGAGTTCTCCCGTGCGCTGACCAACCTCTCCGGCATCATCTGATCAATCGGCTGCTCCACCGAACAGATCAAGCGACACGTTCCCTCCGGAGATGATCGCGCCGATACGTTGTCCGCAGAACCGGTCCCGATATCGAAGCATGGCGGCAAGCACGGTCGCAGCAGACGGCTCGACCACGATCTTCATCCTTGTGGCGAACAAGCGCATGGCGTCGAGCATCTCAGCGTCGCTCACGACCACGACTTCCGTGT
>CAYTWC010000075.1:0-8465 GCA_964441975.1 uncultured Acidimicrobiaceae bacterium
GTGAACGACCTCCGATGGCGGACCGGACTCTTCGACGCCATGGACATCGTGCGCACCGACTCCGGATACACGGTCAACCTTGCACACGATTGGGTGAATCGGAACGGTGCAATCTTCGGCGGGTTCCTCGGATCGTCGATCCTCGCCGTAGGAGGGAGGGAACATCCCGACATGGTTCCGACGACCATGACGTACAGGTATGTCAAACCCGTACCCGAAGGAGGTCGGGCAGAGATCGACGTGGTCCACGAGCGGCGATCGGATCGTTCGGCGTTGATGTCGATGACGGTCAGGCTCGACGGCGAGGTCCACGGGGCTGCGCATCTGTCGGTCGTGAAGGACCGAGGCAGCGCGATCGTCGGTCGACCGATGCCATCGGTCGTTCCGATCGAACAGTGCCATCCGGTCGATCAGCTCATGGCAGCTCAGGGAAACGAACCGGGCAACTCTGTCGAGAGCTGGCGACCGGTCGAACGCTGGGACATCCCTGATCTCGTCGATGGCTCGACGGACGTGTTCCGCGCGTGGTGTCCCAACCCCATGGAGGGTGCCGACGACCCGTACGCTGCTGCCGCATCGGCCTTTCTGCCGATCGACGCCCTCGTTTGGCCGGCGACCATGGACGCCGCGGGTCGATTGTCCTCGGGACCCGCCATCTTCACGCCCACGGTCGAGATCACTGCGAGGTTCGCTGACACGACGGAGCCAGGCGGCTGGCAACTCGGCGAGGCGAGGATCGACCATCTGTCCACGAAGAGCGTCGCTGCGACGGTTGCGGTGTGGGCGCCGGACGGTCGCCATGTCGCAACGGGGCACTCCCTCAATCTGTCGATCGGTTGAGCCGCCCGGTTCTTCGGTCGCCCGGACAACTACGCTTGCTCCGACGGACCGATACCCGACGGATCGGAACCACATGAACATCGCTCTCTACGGCCCGGGTCGCGCCGGTGGCTCACTCATCCTCGCTGCATCGCGCGCTGGTCATACGATCGTGTCGATCGATGGACGGTCTGCCAGCGCCGTCGATGAACTCCGAACCATGGTCGGAACCGAGGACGGCGAAGCCGATGTGCTCGTAATCGCTGTTGCCGACGACGCCATCCCGTCTGTCGTTGCGGGTTTCAACCCGGAATCCTTGCCGCGACGGGTCGTCCACCTGTCCGGCGCAGTGAGCGTCGATGTTCTCGCTCCACTCGCTGGAACCGACGTCGCCATCGGATGTTTCCATCCTCTCCAGACCTTGCCGACCGCGACGGTCGGTGCCGATCGGCTGCCGGGGTCGTTCGCTGCGATCACCGGTGACGACGAGGTCGTTGCCTTCCTCGAACGGTTCGCCGAATCCATCGGCTGTTCGACCATTCGTATCGAGGATGCGGACAAGCCGCTCTATCACGCCGCCGCAGCAGCAGCCGCCAACTTCACGATGACGTCTCTCGGAATCGCGTCCGAGTTGTTCGAGGAACTCGGCGTGACTCCGCATGCGCTTCGACCGCTCGTGGATGCCATCGTCGCCAACGCGTTCGAGTTCGGGGCGAGGTCCGCTATCACGGGCCCGATTGCCCGAGGCGACATAGAAACCGTGGCATCACAGGTCGCTGCGGTTCGATCCCGTACCCCGGAATTGGCCGAGCAGTTCCTCTCCATGGCACGGGCGACCGCTGCGTTCACCGGTCGCACCGAGGAGTTCGCAGAGGTGCTCCGGTGATCACCGTTCGCACGTTCGCCGAAGTGATAGCGATATCCGAGGGCTCCGTGGCTCTCGTTCCGACGATGGGGTACCTCCACGAGGGCCACCTCAGCCTGATCGAAGACGCAACCACCAGGGCGACGACGACGGTCGTATCCCTGTTCGTGAATCCGACGCAGTTCGGTGAACCCTTGGATCTGGCGACATATCCGGGCGACGAGGACCGCGACGCGGCTCTCGCAGCGAAGGCGGGCGCAAACATCCTCTTCGCTCCCGATGTCGGTGAGGTGTATCCGAACGGGTACGGGGCTGACGATGTGACGGTTTCGGTCGGTTCCGTGGCTGATGCGATGGAGGGCCGCCACCGTCCCGGTCATTTCGAGGGTGTTGCGACGGTCGTCGCCAAGCTACTCGCCGGCACGCAGCCTGACGTTGCGGTGTTCGGGCGCAAGGATGCACAGCAACTGGCGGTCGTCCGGCGGCTGGCATCAAGTCTGCGGATTCCGACCGAGATCGTGGGGTTGCCGACCGTCCGAGAACGCGACGGCCTCGCGCTGTCGAGCAGGAATGCTCGTCTGACTGCGGATCAGCGTGACCTCGCGTCCCGGTTGAGCGCAGCCCTCTTCGCAGGAGCAGACGTGATCGAGGGCGGTGTACGCGATGTCTCCACGGTCGTCGATGTCGTGGTCGAAACGCTCGATGATGTCGAGGGGATCGATGTCGACTATGTCGCGGTCGCCGACGCGTCGTCGGCGGCGGAAGTCGATCGGATCGAGTCTGACGCGTTCCTCGCTGTCGCAGCGTTCGTTGGTGGTGTCAGGCTCATCGACAACGTTTTCATCGACTCTCATGACCTGTCGGTGGACCGTGGGGTCCGCCTCGAGAAACCGTCGATCCTGTATCGGGAGGGCTGATGCTGCTGACCATCGATGTCGGAAACACCCAGATCGCACTTGGCATGTTCGAAGGCGAGAATTTGATCGGTCACTGGCGTGTGTCGACCGTTCCTGAGGCGACCATCGACGAAATCCGTTGGGAGATGACCGGCATTCTCGGTTCCGATGGCTTCGATCAGGACGACATCGACGGGGTCAGCATCTCGAGCGTCGTTCCCGCCGTGACTTCGAAGCTGCGACGGATCGCACCGTTCGTTTCGAGCGGTCACGTCGTGGTGGTGGAACCGGGAACCAAGACGGGGATGGCCATCGAAATCGACAACCCGCGGGAGGTGGGAGCGGACAGGATCGTGAACTCGGTCGCCGCACGGACCAAATACGGTGCCCCGGTCGTCGTCGTCGACTTCGGCACGTCGACCAACTTCGATGTCGTCGGACCCGATGGTGCCTATCTCGGCGGTGCGATCGCGCCGGGACTCGAAATTGCCACGAACGCACTCGTTTCGGGGACTGCTGCCCTGCGGAGGGTGGAATTCTCGCCTCCGAGGTCGGTCGTGGGGAAGGGAACCGTCGAAGCGATCCAGTCGGGGGCGCTGTACGGCCACGCGGGCATGGTCGATGGCATCATGGAACGGATTGCGGACGAATTCGACACGCCGGTCACGAGGGTCGCCACGGGAGGTCTTGCGTCTACCATCGTTCCGCACTGCACGAGCGTCGACACCGTCGATTCGTACCTGACCCTTGAGGGACTCAGAATGATCTTCGAACTCAACCAGGACGTCGAATGAGTGACACGAGCGGACACGATGACACCCAGGATCTCGATGCGGATCCACTGACGAGGGAAAGAGTCGCGAAGTACCGGGCGGTCATGGAGGACGGCGGATTCCCCTATACGTTTCGTCGGACCGCCACGGCGCAGGACCTCGTCGAACGCTTTCCCGACCTCGATCCCGGTATCGAGACGGGCGAACACGTCACCGTCGCCGGTCGGCTGATGAACACACGCGGCATGGGCAAGCTCGTCTTTGCGGTCATGAGTGATGTGACCGGCAGCCTCCAGCTCTTCGTCGACAAGGGGACACTCGGTGAGGAAGCGTTCGAAGCATTCAACGATCTCGACTCGGGCGACTGGCTCGGTGCCTCCGGCGAGGTGATGACGACCAAGCGTGGCGAACTCTCCGTCAAGGTGTCGTCATTCGAACTGCTCCAGAAGAGCCTGCGGCCGTTGCCCGACAAATGGCATGGCCTCAAAGACGTCGAAGCGCGGTCGCGGCGTCGATACATCGATCTGATAGCGAACGAGGATTCGAGGAGGGTCGCGATCGCTCGTGCGAGGATCATCAGCGAGCTCCGTCGACAGTTCGAGGATCGAGGGTACATCGAGGTCGACACGCCGGTTCTGCTCAGCCAGGCGACGGGTGCGACCGCTCGTCCGTTCCACACGCACCACAACGCGCTCGACATGGACATGTCGCTGCGGATCGCAACGGAGTTGTATCTCAAGCGGTTGGTCGTCGGCGGGCTCGAGCGGGTGTTCGAAATCGGTCGGATCTTCCGCAATGAGGGCGTCGACAGCACGCACAATCCAGAATTCACGATGCTCGAGTCGTACGAGGCGTTCGCCGACTACGAGGACATCATGGTCCTCGTCGAGGAGGTCATCGCCGCGTGCGCCGAGGTCGTCAACGGCACGACCGACGTCGAGGTGGAGGGCCGCCCGTTGTCGCTCGCAGGTCCCTACAAGCGGATATCGATGCTCGATGCGGTGAGGGAGCAGACGGGTCTATCGATCGACTACGACACCGATCTCGCCGAACTCCGCACCGTTGCCACCGAACGAGGCATCTCGGTCGAAGATCGGTGGGGAGCCGGTCGGATCGTCGAAGCCCTGTTCGATGCGACGGTGGAACCGACGATCTGGGAACCCACCTACATCACGGAGCACCCGATCGAGGTCTCACCGCTGTCTCGCGCACATCGGTCGAAGCCGCACGTCACGGAGCGATTCGAGCTCTTCATCGCGGGAGCCGAATACGCCAATGCCTTCTCCGAACTCAACGATCCGTTCGACCAGCGGGAGCGGTTCGAATCACAGGTCGCGCTGCGCGACGCCGGCGACGACGAGGCGCACCCGATAGACGAGGACTACATCCGAGCGCTCGAATACGGGCTTCCGCCGACGGGTGGGCTCGGGATCGGTGTCGACCGTCTGGTCATGCTGCTCACCGGGTCCACGCACATCCGTGAGGTCATCCTGTTCCCGACGATGCGACCGGAGTAGACAGCACCGCAGCAGTTCCGGCGTCGATCAGCTCAGCCGCCGCAGGTCGCATCCAGGGTCCCGGGGATCTCCTCGATGTCTTCGGTCGTCAGATCATCGAATATCGCCTCGGCGTGGACGGTCGACCCGTCGTACTCGACGACCCAGGCCGGTGCGCCCACGAATCCGGTAATCGCTTCCCAGGCGACGGACGGGTTGTTGAAGTCCTCGATGTCGTTGAGCGAGACCGACTGGATCGTTCCGTCACCGTCCATGGCGTCTCCCTCGTTGCGGTCCTGTATCGAGGCATCAAGCTGCACTCGCACGCCGTCCACCTCGCCGAACGCCCCGGAGGAGAATGAGACGCGGTCGTTGCCGGTATTGGCGGCACCCTGGAGGCAGTAGTAGTTGTCGAACTCGTAGACCCGGCCGTTCACCGCAAGCGTTGCCGACCCGCTCCGCACGGTCCCCGCCGGTGCCGCCGTCGTGTCGGTGGAACCCTCGCCGCCCTCTGTCGTGGTGACCGTCTCGGAATCCGGCCCGGAGCCCGGTTGGGAGGTGTCGGCTTGACCGTCGGACCCTCCACACGCAGCAATTGCGAGAGCGAGAGCGACGAAAAGGATGAGGCGCAGACGCATGATCGGTCTCCTGTAGATCGGGAACAGGCTCGACTCTATGACGGGGTGGTGCCGCTCTCGTCGGGCATGGCACGATTGAGTACCCCGGAACCCGAAATGAGTAGACGGCTGTCGGGTATCGCCTCAGGAGCGTCTGGCGTTGTTGACGCGGTCCAGGAGATACTGGTCGAGATTCGCCAGGATGGGAGCGAGAGGGTTGTCGGGGATCTCATTCGCGGCCTTTTCGGCGATCCGGATCCGACCGATCGCCTCATCGAGGACCGCATCGATGTACCCACCGTCGACGGTGAGCTCGATGACGCGCCGTATTGCTTCGTCGCCATACGGTTTTCCATCCGCCAGGAGGTTTCGGATTTCATCTCCGTCCGCACCCTCGGCGGCGAGCAACACGGGAAGGGTGAAGGTCCCCTCGCCGATGTCGGAACCAGCTGGCTTCCCCAGGAAATCGTCGGAAGCGATCAGATCGAGGACATCATCGGTGATCTGGAACACCATGCCCATCTCCCACGCCCAGTCGGAGATCGCTTCGACGGTGTCGTCGTCGGCCCCGCCGGTGATCGCTCCGAGCCTGGCCGACGTGCGGATCAACGACGCCGTCTTTCCCCCGATGACCGAGTAGTAGCCGGCCGGCCCATGGTCGAGACTGTCGGTGTAGATCAACTCCCGAACCTGGCCCTCGCACAAGGTCGCATAGGTTCTGGCGATCAGCGCGACAGCTTCCTCACCGAGCGGGGCAGCTATCTCGGATGCGCGGGCGAGCAGGAAATCGCCTGAAAGGATCGCGACAGTGTTCGTCCAATTGTCGTTGACGCTCGGGATTCCGCGGCGGGTCTCAGCCTCGTCGATCACATCGTCGTGATACAGCGACCCGAGGTGGACCAATTCGACGGAAACACCCGCTTCGATCGGCTCTGGTCCCTCGTTCCCACCGAGCTCCGCCGCCACCTGGGCGAGTAGCGGTCGGTAGCGCTTGCCACCAGCGGTCAGACCGTGTTGGGCGATCTCGGTCAGGAAGTCCGTCTCGGCAACGGTTGCCTCGTTCAGTCTCGTTTCGACGGCGCGCATGCGATCCCAGACCCTGGGGATCGGCACGAGCTGTTCGAAGATGGGTGTGTCCACGAGGGATTCCACTCTGGTGGGGAATGCAGATGGTAGCGCCGGCGTTCCGAATAGCAGTTGGGTCGGGCCGTCCAGAGCGGCCGTTGGATCCCCGTTGTATCAGGGGTGGTTCCCTATACTGCCGGAGGCGCACCGAACATCGGAGCGCCACAGATGTCTGAGGGGTACGAAGAGCGTGTTTGAGCGGTTTACAGACAGAGCCAGAAGGGTCGTTGTCCTCGCACAGGAAGAGGCGCGCCTTCTCAACCACAACTACATCGGCACCGAGCACATTCTCCTCGGTCTGATCCATGAGGGCGAAGGCGTGGCGGCCCGTTCGCTCGAAGGACTCGGGATCAACCTCGAATCCGTCCGCAGCCAGGTCGTCGAAATCATCGGTCAGGGTTCCCAGGCTCCCTCGGGCCACATTCCCTTCACGCCGCGTGCCAAGAAGGTGCTCGAACTGTCATTGCGTGAAGCGCTCCAGCTCGGCCACAACTACATCGGGACCGAACACATCCTCCTCGGCCTGATCCGCGAAGGTGAGGGTGTTGCTGCCCAGGTCTTGGTGAAACTCGGGGCGGAACTCACCAAGGTTCGCCAGACGGTCATCCAGCTGCTTTCGGGTGTCCAGGGTGAAGAGGGTTCGGGTGGAGGCTCCGGTTCGTCATCTTCCTCGAGTTCGAGGGGTGAAGGTTCCTCGTCCGGTTCGACCGTACTCGACCAGTTCGGACGGAATCTCACGCAGCTCGCCCGCGATCGCGACCTCGATCCGGTCATCGGTAGGGCGAAAGAGATCGAGCGGGTCATGCAGGTCCTGTCCCGCCGCACGAAGAACAACCCGGTCCTCATCGGAGAGCCGGGAGTCGGCAAGACGGCGATCGTCGAAGGCCTTGCCACCCAGATCGTGGACGGAACGGTCCCCGACACGCTGACGGACAAGCACATCTACACCCTCGACCTCGGCGCCCTCGTTGCCGGGTCGAGGTACCGCGGTGACTTCGAGGAACGGCTCAAGAAGGTCTTGAAGGAGATCCGCACTCGTGGCGACATCATCCTGTTCATCGACGAGATCCACACCCTGGTCGGGGCAGGTGCGGCCGAGGGAGCGATCGACGCGGCGAGCATCCTCAAGCCGATGCTCGCCCGAGGCGAGCTGCAGACCATCGGTGCCACCACGCTCGAGGAGTATCGCAAGTACCTCGAGAAGGACTCCGCACTCGAACGTCGCTTCCAGCCCATCCAGGTGGATGAGCCGTCCATTGCCGACACCATCCGGATCCTCGAAGGACTCAGAGGCTCCTACGAGGAGCATCACAAGGTGGAGTTCACCGAGCAGGCTCTTGTCAACGCGGCGAACCTCGCTGATCGATACATCGCGGATCGCTTCTTGCCCGACAAGGCGATCGACCTCATCGATGAGGCGGGCTCGCGCATGCGTCTGCGTCGATCCGGTCTCCCGGAGGCGGTCAAGGAACTCGACGACCGCATCGGAAAGACCCGATCCGACAAGCGGGAAGCGGTCGCATCCCAGCAGTACGAACGTGCTGCGCAACTCAGGGACCGTGAGCGCGAGCTGATCTCGGAGCGGAAGGACGCCGAGCGCGATGCGTCAGAGGATGGCGGTGTCGTCACTGCGGTCATCGACGAGGAGGAGATCGCACAGGTCCTGGCCCAGTGGACCGGGATCCCGGTCCACCGTCTGACCGAGGAAGAAACCGAGAAGCTGATCCACATGGAGGACGAACTCCACAAACGGATCATCGGACAGTCCGACGGTATCACCGCGGTGTCCAAGGCCATTCGCCGCACCAGGGCAGGCCTCAAGGACCCGAAGCGGCCCGCCGGATCTTTCATCTTCCTCGGCCCATCGGGTGTCG
>CAYTWC010000076.1:0-8423 GCA_964441975.1 uncultured Acidimicrobiaceae bacterium
GGCAAGCTCTACATCCTCCAGGCGCGGCCCGAAACCGTTCGCAGCCGTACTTCTGGGCGTGTCCTTGAGCGCTTCCACCGCACCACAGAGGCCGAACCTGTTGTCGTGGGTAGGAGTGTCGGCCAGCGTATCGGGGTGGGCCCGGTCAGGGTTGTCGGCAGTCCGGAGGAGATGCACACCGTCCAGCCGGGTGACGTTCTGGTCGCTGACATGACCGATCCCGACTGGGAACCGGTGATGGGGCGCGCCGCCGCCATCGTCACAAACCGCGGCGGGCGAACCTGTCACGCCGCGATCATCGCACGTGAGCTCGGGATTCCGGCGGTCGTCGGTTCGGGCAATGCGACGTCGCTTCTGAAAGACGGTCAGACGGTCACCGTGTCGTGTGCCGAAGGGGACACCGGATACGTATTCGACGGCGCCGTCGAGTTCGACGTCCAGCAGATAGAGCTCGACTCTATGCCCCCGAGTCCGCTCAAGGTGATGATGAACGTTGCGAACCCGGAAAGGGCGTTCGCCTTCTCACAGATCCCGAACGAGGGTGTCGGTCTTGCACGTGTTGAGTTTGTGATCAACAGTGTCATCGGCGTTCACCCGAGAGCGCTCCTTGAGATGGACTCATTGCCGCCGGAGCTTCGTGAGGACGTAGAGGCTCGGATTGCGGGCTATCCGGACGGCCGTGCGTTCTTCGTGGAGAAGTTGAAGGAGGGTGTCGCCACGATTGCGGCGGCCTTCCACCCGAAACCGGTGATCGTCAGGTTGTCCGACTTCAAATCGAATGAATACGCCCATCTGGTCGGTGGGCCGTTGTTCGAACCGAACGAAGAAAACCCGATGATCGGCTTCCGTGGCGCATCGCGATATGTGGCGCCCGATTTCGCTGAAGCGTTCGCTCTCGAGTGCGAAGCGCTGCGATCCGTGCGAGACGACATGGGGTTCACGAACGTCGAGGTCATGGTGCCGTTCGTCCGGACGGTGGCTCAGGCCGAAGCTGTCATCGAGACCCTTGCGGCGAATGGGATCGAACGAGGCGCGAACGGTTTGAGGCTGATCATGATGTGCGAGGTGCCATCCAATGCCATCCTTGCGGACCAGTTTCTCGACCTCTTCGACGGGTTCTCCATCGGGTCCAACGATTTGACACAGTTCACGCTTGCGCTCGATCGTGATTCCGCGCTCGTCGCTGATCTGTTCGATGAACGAAACCCCGCGGTGAAGGCACTGATCAGCATGGCCATCCGTGCGTGTCGCGATCGCTCGAAGTACATCGGGATCTGCGGGCAGGGCCCTTCGGACCACACGGATTTCGCGCTTTGGCTCGCGGAGGAGGGAATCGAAAGCATCTCCTTGAATCCCGACACGGTGCTCGAGACATGGCTCGCGATCGCCAAGACATGACCGAAAGCGTGCGCGACTCGGGTGTGTTGTCGGGTCACGGCAGAAGGATGGGCGCGTGAACTCAGGACGTAGGGTCGTGTATTGCGTTTCGGATCACACCGGCGTCACGGCAGAGGTGTTGGCACACAGCCTGGTCGCGAGATTCGAGGATCTCGACGTGCACTACGAGACACGGCCATTCGTCGACGACGGGCCGAAAGTCGAGGCTCTCGTCGCTGAGATCGACTATCGAACCGAGAACGGAACGGCTCCGCTCGTGTTCAGCACCATCATCGATCCGGAACTCGGGGCGATCCTCAAACGGTCGAAAGCCATCGTCATCGAATTCTTCGAGCCGTTCGTCGGGACGCTCGCAGAGCAACTCGAGATGGAACCGACCGGCGCGGTCGGTCGGTACCACGGAGTGTCTGACTCGGCTGCGTACCAGGTTCGGCTGGATGCCGTCGAGTATGCACTTGCCACCGACGATGGGTTGGGGATCGATCGATACGCCGAGGCGGACGTGATCGTCACGGGCGTTTCCCGAGTGGGGAAGACCCCCACATGCCTCTATCTCGCGATGCAATACGGCATTCGCGCGGCGAACTTCCCGCTCACATCCGAGGTGCTCGACGAACGACGGTTCTCGGATGTCCTCGAGACCAACATCGAGCGTCTTTTCGGACTCACCATCGATCCCGTACAGCTCTTTCAGATTCGTCAGAAACGAAGGCCGGATAGCGGATACGCGTCGCTCGAGAAATGTGCCAACGAGGTCGAGATCGCCGAGTGGCTCTTCCGGAGGAAACGTGTCCCTGTCGTCGACACAACGGTGCGTTCGATCGAGGAGATCTCCGCGACGATCATGGAGAAGGCCGGTCTCGACCGGAGACTGAGCTAGTCGATCACTCCTCGGCGAGGTCGACGGCCGTGAGAACCTGGACACGGGTTGGACCTACGAGCGCCTCGCCCGAAGATTGCGACGGGCTTGCTTCACGTTCGGGTTCCTGACGTTGTCTCGGGCGTACTCACCGACATGTTCACGCCGTGCCTGACGATGCAGCACGCCAGATTCCGTCGATGATCAGATCGAGACCGAACTCGAACGACTGCCCGAAGCTGTAGCCGGGTTGTGAGACATGGTCACGGCTGAACTCCGCAAGAGCGGGGTAGTGGAGCGCCATCGATTCGAGCATCTCCTGTGCCATCTCGACGATCTCGCCTTCACCACCTCCTGGGAGGTGTGCCTCCTCGAGCGCGAACCCGTATACGTAGCTGTCCAGCACCGCATACGCATGCGCCGTCAGCTGCAGGGACAGACCGCCTGCTCTCAGACATGCCAATACCGCGTCATGGTGCTGCAAGGTCTCGTGGCCGGGATTCCTGCGGGATTCCATGACCGGGGGTGCCCACGGGTGTTTCCGGAGAACCGAGCGTGCCGAGACGCACCGCGCTCGGATTCCGACGCGCCAGTCGTCGCCGATCTGCGGTAGGTCGATCTGTTCGAATACCCGATCGACCATCCCGTCGATGATCGCCTCCTTCGAGGGGATGTGGTGGTAGATGGTCATGGGTCCGACGTCGAGCGAGTTGGCAAGTTTTCGTATGGTGAATGCCTCGAGCCCGATCTCGTCGGCGAGTGCCATCGCGGCATCGAGAACCCGATCGCGGCTGAGGGGCTGCGTTTTCCTGGTCTGCTTCGTCGGCATGGAACTCCCTACGTGCCACTTTCGTGGCGTCTCGCAAGCCATCATAGTACTAAGTACGACAGACACCGACAATCGGGCGGGCTCGTACCGACGCTAGGGGACGACCGGCTTGAACGTCCACGTGTCGCCAACCGACCGAACGATGCCGATCGCGACGTGGTTGTTGCCGTCGACGAAGGCATCGGGCGGAACGATTGCACCGTACGTCGTGACCCCGTTCTCATCCGTCCGAGCCTCGGTGAGCGCAGCGATGCGTCCGTTCACAACGACCGCTACGACGAGATCGTCCTTATCGAGGGCCTGGAGCGTTCCGCTCGTCCATGCCGGGATCACGGGACCGTCGAGATCGACATCCATGTACGCCGACAGGTTGCGAATCGTCCCGGTCGCACCTGCTGCGGGAACGGATTCAAGATCGGCCGGTGACCCACCGAGGAGGTCGCGGAACCCGACCGGTGCGAGTCCGAACGGGCCGTCCGGTCCGAAGTGCTCGATCTTCCGTGCGGCGACGGCCAGCGCTTCGGACCCGTCAACCCCGTATGTGACCACTCCTTCGGATCCTTGGATCTGACTCGCTGTACGAACGGGTCGGTTGTCGCTGAAGAGCGATGTGCCGGCGACCGACCACGGCACATCCACGCCGAGCACATCAGCGATCGTCGGGAGCACATCGATTGTTTCGGCGCGGTAGGTGTCGAGCCCGCCGTCGTGCTCGCCCGGCGGTTTGATGAACAAGGGGATGGCAGCGATCTCGCCGATCGTGTCTTCGGTCACCGTCCTGCGGTGCTTGATATCGGGGCGAACGATCACACCATGATCGGCCATGACCACGAGCAACGTCTCGTCGTACGTCCCAGCTTCTTGGAGATTGTCGATCAACTGTCCGAGGATCGTATCCGCGTAGCCCACTTGAGCGAGATGCATCTGGTACGCCTGGTCGACCTGCCACACGTCGTCGCCCCAACCGGGACTCTTCGTTCCCGGTGCAGCACCCGGGGCGTTGTACTCCTGTCCGCTCGGGAGATATGACCATGGAACGTGCGGGACGAGCGCGTTGATGAATACGAGGCGCGGCTCGGCTGATTCCGTTCCGACGAGGTCAACGACTTCTTGGATCGGATACCGTCGGTCCGAGTCGTACGTCAGCGCCTGGAACCGTTCGATGATGGCTTGGTTGTTGCTGCCGCCTCCGCCGCCCGAGAAGTTCGACCATGTCGAGTCGATAGGGGGAAGACCGTCGGCCATGTCGTCGGGCAGGAAGAGGTGCCCTGACACCACCCAGAGGTCATCGGCCAAGGCGTTCCACCGTTGTTGCCACGACCGTTGAGGGCGTGTCGTGTTCTCGCACGCATATTCAGGACAAAGGTCGGTGACTGCTTCATACACGTGGAGGTCGTACGAGTCGGCGAGAAGCGTGAACAGCGTGAACGGATAGTCGCCCGCGGTCGGAAGCTTGTTCTGCGATCCGTCGCTGCCGGACACGATCGCGGGCAACGAGTGCTCCGACTGTTGCTGGACGGTGACCGCGTTGCGGAACCAGGTCGCATCCTCGGCCAATCGCGCAAAGTTGGGATACACGGAATCTTGGATCTGGCCGTGTTCGTCCATGATCGAGGCGACAGGGAACTCGTCGAACACGATCAGCACGACCTGTGCCGGATTGTCGACCGCGATCCCGGCTGGGCCGGAGACATCGTTGGTCTCGAACACGAGTGCCGAAGCCGAGGACCCGAACATGAACAGCCCGAGGACGATGAGCGGTGCAATTGCTGTGAACCGGATGAACGAACGCGCAGTGCCGAACCTGAAGAATGCCCAAGCCACAAGGATCCCGATAAGCGATGCGATGACAAGTTCGGCGGCGGCGGGGAGACCCGATGCCGGTGTCGCCCCGATGATCCGAATCGTGAACAACGCAACGAGGACGGCTATGACGATGGCGAGGACGACGAGACCTGTGGTCCGATCGATCTTGAAGATGCCCGCGACGGCCAGTCCGAGGAGCAGGGGGAGCGCGACGGCGAGGAGCAATCCGAGCGCGATGATGTCGAACCGTGAGCTTGCGTGGGCGAGAAAGAACTCGGCGTTCCGTCCGAGCAGATCGAGGAGGGGGAGCGAGACTGCGAGGACAAAGAGGGCCACGCATGCAAGCAGCACATCGGCGGTGGAAATCCGCCGTCCCTCGTTGCTCTCGCGCTTCGCTTCGTCGATCTCATCGATCGTCGGTGGATCCGGAGTCGTGCTGTACGACGGGTCCTTGATGTTGTCGCTCATCGAATTCCCGGGTGTTCAAGCGATGCGGACGCCTGCTGATCGTGCGCACTCGCTGGTCTCATCGAAACCTGAACACTAGGAGCGAGTCTCGCCAATGGGATTCGGGTGTGAGCGTGATGTCGATTGGGTCGGAATCCCCGTCAGCGTCGTCCCATCATGGACGAGACCATGTCTGCAGCGATCGTCGCGTTGATGTCCGCGGGCACCGGTTGATCTCCCCGGAGGAGTGAACCCGGGTCCAACGCGAGCCGCTCGAGTGACAGCGCTTGGAGAGCGAAACCCAGATCCATGATCTCGATCGCATTGCCCCGGCTCCCCTCCGAAGCGAGGTTCACCATCTGTCCCTCGGCGATGACATCGATCACATGGCCGTCCGGGAAACGGTATTGGGTGATCGAGGATCCCCGCGGCGACGCCTCGGCACGCTCGCGAAGAGACACCATGTCGATCTCGTTGTCGAAATGCCCGGCGTTCGCAACCAACGTGCCCGGCCGCATCGAAGCGAGCATGTCGACCGTGATGACTGATTCTTCTCCGGTCGCCGTCACGACGATGTCGGCGGAAGCGACTCCTTCGTCGGCGGTCACGACTGCGAATCCATCGATCGCAGCTTCCAGAGCCTTGACGGGGTCGGGTTCCACCACTGCAACGTCCGCACCGTTCGCCCGTGCGTACAGCGCGATGCCGCGCCCACACCAGCCGTATCCGAACACCACGAATCGTTTGCGATGGACCAATACATTCGTCGTGTTCTGGATCACCTGTACGACGGATTGGCCGACACCGTGTTTGTTCTCGACGATCGCCTTCAATGGGCTGTCGTTGATGACGATCACCGGGAACGGCACCGAACCTGCCATGTGGCGACGGAGGCGAAATGCGCCTGACGTCGTTTCCTCGGTCGCTCCCGTCGGGTTCGTGTTGTTGTTGACCAGGCGTTCGATCAGCTCGGCGCCGTTGTCAAGCACAAGATCGGGTTTGCGTTCGGCGAGGCGATCGAGGTTCGCGGCGATGTCGCGTTTCGTGTCGGAACGCGAGCCGAGCATGTCAATACCCTCAGCCGCGAGCGCCTCAGCGACACCGTCGTCGGTCGTTCCCTGATTGCCCATTGCGATGACGGACGCCCCGCCCCGCTGGAGTGCACGGATCAAGATCGCCGTCTTGGCTTCGATGTGGATACGAACTGCCAGCGTGGTGGTCGAGAACGGCTGCTCGGCGGCGAATCGGTCGGAGATCGCACCGACGAGCGGCATGTGATCGGCGACAAAGGCCAGTCGCGCCCGTGCATCGTTGATCTCGGCTGTCATTCGGTCTCCTCGTTTCCGGACCGACCCGAGGCTACCGGTCCGGGTGTGGCCGTCGCGACCGTTCACAGCAGGGATTCGGACGTGCGGACGACTAGGTTGCGGAGCCGTGAGAAACCTCAACCAGATACTGTTCGACAACGAAGCGAGGCACCTCGATCGGTTCGGTGCGCTGCTCGCGGTTACGTGCGTTGCGATCGTCGCGCAGATGCTGTTCGACCTCGACGACGCCACCGACAGCCTTTCGAGCACCATCGGTGCCGCGATCGTTACGACTCTCGTCGGACTGACGTTGCTGCTCGCCGAGCGCGCCGCCGGTGTGCGTCGCCGCTGGCAGCTGATATCCGATGCGTTCATCGCGGTAGGTATTGCGTACCTGCTTCTCTTGGTGGTGTTGGAGATCTTTGCGGGCAAAGCCGCTCTCCCCAGCTATGCGACGTCAGCGCCTCCGGTAGTCGTCGTGGTCCTCGCTGTCTTCGCACCGATTGCCGTCGTGTGGAGGCTCGTCCAACACCGCCGTGTCACGACGGCGACACTGCTCGGTGGCGTCGCCGGGTTTCTGCTCATTGCGAATGCTTTCAACTTTGCGTTCCGAGCAGTCGACTCGGTGAGTAACTCCCCGTTCTTCGGCACCGAGGAGCCGACGACCAGCTTCATGTACTTCAGCATCGTCACCATCACGACGCTCGGATACGGTGATCTGAGCCCGGCGACGACGTGGGCACGGCTGCTCTCGACGACGGAAGCGATCATCGGGCAGGTCTACCTCGTAACGGTCGTTGCGATGATCGTCGGGCTCTTCGCACAGCAGCATGTCAACACAGTCAAGGATGGAGCGGACGGCCAAGCCGGCTCCGAGCGCGAGCATTGAGTTTCGTCCCCTACCCGGTCGCCAGTCGGACCGCACGACGGTGCCTACCATCGGAACCTGGGATGAACCCGATCCGAGATGGAGACACCAGTGAGCGAGAACGACGAAGCAGTCATCGAGGTGCGTGACGACCGGGACGCCTCACGGTTCGTGGTCGAGGTCGACGGTGAAGTGGCCGGACTCGCGGACTACCGGATCAAAGGAAACCGGCAGCTCTTTGTCCACACCGAGATCTCAGACGAGTTCGGTGGCCGCGGCCTCGGATCGCGTCTTGCCCGGTTTGCGCTCGACGACGCAATCGCGAACGGCTACACCATCGTCCCGATCTGTCCGTTCATCGCAGGTTGGATCGCCAAGCATCCCGAGTACGAGGGGTCGACCGATACGACCATGCTCAAGAAGGTTCTCGAGAAATCAGCCGACGCGTAGCGGGCGAGCCCACCGTCACGCAGGGCCGTGACCGCGCGAAGAAAGGATCCGGGACGTGCGAGTCCTGTTGCTTTCAACCTACGAACTCGGGCGACAGCCCGTGCATGTCGCCAGCCCGGCGGCGGCGCTCACGGCGCGGGGTATCGAGGTACGCGTCCGGGATCTGGCGGTCGAGGTATGGGACGCGTCCGCTCTCCACGGTGTGGATGCGGTCGCAATCTCGACACCGATGCACACAGCGATGCGGCTCGCGCTCGATGTGGCCCGGGACATCAAAGCCCACCGCCCCGACATGCCTGTGGCTGCATACGGTCTTTATGCAGGCATGGCCGAAGTCGGGCCATCCAGCCCTTTCGACCGAGCCATCGTCGGCGAGTATGAGCACGCACTCGTCGAATGGTTGACCGGGAGGACATCAGAGCAACCGATCACCATCCACCTCGGCCGTGGGGGGTTCCG
>CAYTWC010000077.1:0-8336 GCA_964441975.1 uncultured Acidimicrobiaceae bacterium
GTCAAGAGCGGGGGTGTCGAAGTAGATCGATTCGTAGGAAGAGGATCGTCTCCCCTCGATCTCAAGAATCTGAAGGTCACCATCGGAGGCCCCCAGTACACGGTCGAGCCCATGGGCCGACACGACGTACTTGCGGTCCCTGCGACGCAGCAACGCTGCCTGAGCGTTCAGGGTCTCGAGATCAACCGGGACAAGCGAGCGGAATCCGATGTCTGGTGCACCTATCACCGTTCGACCCCGACAAGCTTCACATGGTTCACCGGATCCGTTTCATCTTGCTCCGCGACCCGGTATCGCACTTCGACGACCGTCGTGTCGTTGACCAAGTCGACCTTGCGAACCTTGATGCGGTACACACGGCCATGGAGGCGTGCCTCGAGATCCTTGATCAACGACTGCTCATCGGTGTGGGCGGTATCGAGCGTGATGGAGTTCACCCGGTAGCTTCCGAACAGCTCAGGGTGATCCCCCACATACAGCGCTCCCAGGATGACAGCCATGAGAACAGGGGTTGCCCATCCTGTGCCAACCGACAAACCGGCGAGAAGCCCGAGTGCCAGCGCCGCGAAATAGTACGCCACCTCTGCCTGGTCCAGCTCCGACGACCGCAATCGGATGATCGACAGGATTCCGAACAGCCCGAGACCCAGGCCCGCAGCGATGGTTGACGTCGACAGAACGTACGAAACCGACAGCACACCGATGTTGGCGACGAGATACGCGACGACCATGTCTTTACGCCGGTGTCGAGGAAAGTAGAGACCGAGTGTGAGGATGGTTATCGCCACGAGATCGATGCCAAAGAGCGCTGTTTGTGTCATGAGTGGTCCTTTCAACCGTGCGTCTTCATGACAGGTTCGCTGCCTTTGCTGAGGACTTGCTGTGAATCCCGTTTGAACGCCCTGTGACGCAACGACACAGAGTCTCAGCTGGCTCCCAGCCGATCTTGAGGGTTCTGGCATGTTCACACGGTGAGATGAAGCCAGGCCAGAAAGGACTCATCCATGATCTCATCGAAGCTTCGTTCCACCATGACAGCGGGTGTACTCGCGTTCGCTGTCTTCATTGCAGGCTGCAGCACTGTTTCTGACTCCGATGCGACCGCGTCGTCGTCCAACACCCCGACGACCACCGAGACGGTCGCCACACCAGCTTCGGGCAGCGACTCCAGCGGAACAGCGGCGCCTTCCGAGCAGACAGCCCAGGCGATTGCTGCAAACCAGGAGTCGCACGCAAGTGTCGACGACATCGACTTCGACGATTCAGTCGTTTCAGCTATCACCCTCGAAGGCGGTTCCGCGACGAGCGATTCGTCAGACGTCTCCATTTCGGGCTCGACCGTGACGATCACATCGGCAGGCGTCTACTCACTCAGCGGCAACCTCGATGATGGAGCAATCATCGTCGAAGCATCAGACACGCATGAGGTGACCCTGCTCCTCAACGGTGTCGACATCACCAATAGCGACGGTGCTGCCATCGCGGTGATGCAGGCAGACGAAGCGATCGTGATCCTCGGCAACGGCACTGAGAACAACCTGACCGATGGCGCGACGTACACGTTCCCCGATGTCGACAGTGATGAGCCGAACGCGACGTTGTACTCAGCTGCCGATCTCACGATCGCAGGTTCCGGGACGCTCACCATCGACGCCCGCTACAACGACGGCATCGCCAGCAAGGATGGTTTGGTGATCGAATCCGGAACGATCTCCGTCACCGCCACCGATGACGCTGTTCGGGGCAAGGACTACGTGATCATCAACGGAGGTGACTTGTATCTCAGCGCCGGGGGCGACGGCATCAAGTCCGACAATGACGAGGACCTCGATCGAGGCTACGTGCTGATCGAAGGCGGCGTGATCGCGGTGGAATCCGCCGACGACGGAATCCAGGCCGCCACGGACGCACTCATCACCGGGGGGGCCTTCACAGCGACCTCGGGTGAGGACGCGACCGGAGATGAGTCACCGCGAGGGATACAAGGTGATGTCATGGTCGTGATCAGCGGAGGCGACATCACCGTCGATGCGACCGATGACGCGATCCACTCAAATGATGTCGTCACGATCGACGGTGGCAATCTGGTGCTCGAATCCGGGGACGATGGGATTCACGGCGACTACTTCGTCACCATCAACGGCGGATCGATCTTGATCACCGGCTCGTTCGAGGGAATCGAGTCCGAGGTGATCACCATCAACGACGGGTTCATCGATGTGACATCGTCCGACGACGGACTCAATGTCGCAGACGGCGAGGCATCCGCCACCGACACCGGAACCGCTGCGGTCGCTCCCGGTGGGGGCAGGCCCGGAGGTGGACCCGGCGGCGGTCCCGGAGGAGGGGCTGAACCCGTCGGCGAGTACTACATCTACATCAACGGCGGCACGACGGTTATCACGATCACCGGCGACCTCGATGAGCAGGGCGACGGAATAGACGCAAACGGCCATGTCGAGATGTCGGGCGGAGTCGTCGTGGTAAGTGGACCGACCGACACCCGCAACAGCGCCATCGACTACAGCGGTGGATCATTCGAAGTCAGCGGCGGACTCATGATCGGAACGAACATCAACGGCCGAAACTCCGAGGGTGTCGGCGAGGGCTCAAGCCAGGCGTCGTTGTACCTGACGACGGACACAATCCTCGAAGCCGGGACGATCGTCCATATCCAGGACGCCGCGGGTGAGGGTCTCGTCACCTTCGTACCGGCCAACGATTTCGATGTGATTGTGTTCACCTCCCCTGATCTCGATGTCGGTGCGACCTACGACGTCTACCTCGGAGGATCGACCACAGGCGACTCGATCACCGGTCTGTACGACGACTCGGCGTACACCCCAGGCGACCTCGCCGGGAGCGCGGCAGCGACTCTGTGACGGTCTCCACACCAGCCCAGAGAGGAGACAGACCATGACACCCCGCATGAAACGAATCCTTACAGCCACCGCCGCGCTGACGATCATGGGTCTCGTGGCCGGCCTCAGTGGATTCCTGTGGTATCTCGATCGATTCGTCGTCGCTCATGTGGAGATCGCAGATGTCACAACCTACGAGGCGTTGGTCAAGGCGACGACCCCTACAGCCGGTGACGGCGACAGTGAGGACCCCGAACTCAGCGGCCTCGACGACGAACCGGTCTTCACCGCTACGTCGTACCAGTCAGAACATCTCTCAATCGACATCGACGAAGTTGTCATCGGGACGGGTGACGGCACCATCACCTACTTCGTCGCCGACATTCAAGTCAGCGCCGGCACTGAGGTGAAGACAGCGTTCGCCGACAATGCGTTCGGGACGAACATTGTCGAAGAACCGTCGGCGATCGCCGAACGCGTCGATGCGGTGTTCGCAGTCAACGGTGACTTCTACGGGTTTCGGGACACCGGAATCGTGATCCGCAACGGGGTCATCTACCGGGACGACGGCGAGCGAACCGGGCTTGCCCTGCGCACCGACGGGACGATGTTCACGTATGACGAAACGCAAACGTCGGCTTCCGAGCTCCTCGACGATGGCGTGTGGAACACATGGTCCTTCGGACCCGCCCTCCTTGAGAATGGTGAGATCGTCGACGGCATCGAGACCGTGGAGATCGACCGCTACATCGGAAAGCGATCGATGCAAGGTTCACAACCGCGGACCGCAGTCGGCATGATCGATGAGAACCATTTCGTCTTCGTGGTCGTCGACGGTCGGAGTCCCGGCTACAGCAAGGGAATGACGCTTGTCGAACTCGCCACCCTGTTCCAGGAACTCGGAGCCACGGTTGCCTACAACTTCGACGGTGGAGGTTCCGCGACGATGTACTTCAACGGGGAACTCGTCAACAACCCCCTCGGCGGGGACGACGAACGGGGAACGAGTGACATCCTGTACATCTCGTAGTCACCTGGGAACGCGGCACCGGTGGCGATAATGCGGCTACCGGCCGGTGAACTCGGGTCGGCGCTTCTCGATGAAGGCTGTTACGCCCTCATAAAAGTCTTCGGTCCCGGCCGCGGCGAGTATTGAAGCTGCTTCGAGATCCATCTGCGATGCCGGGTCGTTTCCGAAGGACGCCCGAACGAGTTCACGCGCACGGACGTAGGCCTTCGTCGGACCTGCCGCCAACCGAGTGGCAAGTCCTGTCACGGTCATGTTGAAGTCATCTTCTGGCACCGCTTGATTGATGAGTCCGAGTTCGACGGCTTCAGGAGCGAGGATGCGGCGGTTGGTCAGGATCATGTCCATCGCGACCCTCGGCCCGACGAGGCGTGGGAGCGAAAACGTGCTCGAACCGTCGGGAGACACGCCGATACCCGTGTACGCCATCGTGAACATCGCGGAATCGACCGCGACAGCGAGGTCCGTGGCCATCGCGAGCCCCATACCGGCACCGGCAACGACGCCGTTGATCGCAGCGATGGTCGGGAACGGAAGATCGATCAGGACCTTCACCGCCCCGTGGAGCCCGTCGAGGATCTGACCCATGACTTCTTCCGGATCGTCGCGGTTGTCGTAGAACGACTGGACGTCACCACCGGCACAAAACCCGCGACCGGTTCCGGTCACGACGAGGACTCTGATCGTCGAGTCACCACCGAACGCCTCCAATTCGCGTCGCAGACGATCCGCCATCGTGACAGACAAGGCGTTCATCGAATCGGGATCGTTCAACCGCACCGACGCGATGCCCGCTGCGGACGAGGTAACGATCAGATCCTCGGTTGCCATGGTCTCCTCCTCGGTCGGTACCTCGCAAGGGCACGACGTCCTCGTTCCCGATGATGGCATATTCGAACCCTGAGCGACGGTCGGATTCGGTCGGCTACGATCGCGCCCATGGACATCATCCTGATTGCCGGTCTCTGGCTCAAGCGAACAACCTGGAACGCCGTTGTCGACGAACTGGAGCAGGCAGGACACCGTGTCAAGGCGCTTGCGCTCCCGGGCGCCGACGACGGATCGACAGACGCAACGCTTGAAGATCAGGTCTCGGCTGCCGTTGCTGCCGTCGACGAACTCGCCAATCCGATCGTCGTGGGACATTCCGCGGCATGCACCGTCGCGTGGATGGTCGCGGACAGGCGACCGACCGCCATCGACCGAGTGGTTCTCATCGGCGGTTTCCCTGCCTCGGACGGTGAAACGTACGCAGCGTTCTTCGAAGCGGTCGATGGCCTGATGCCCTTTCCCGGGTGGGGGCCGTTCGAGGGTGCCGACAGCGCAGACCTCGACGAACCCGCCCGCTCTCGTATCGAATCAGACATGGTTCCCGTTCCCGAAGGCGTATCAACGGCCACGGTCCGGCTATCGGATGACCGTCGATTCGATGTACCGACGGTCGTCGTCTGTCCCGAGTTCAGCGTCGAGCAGGCCCGAGGCTGGGTCGCCGATGGTGAAGCCCCAGAATTGTCCGCCGTCAAGACGATTGCGTATGTCGATATCGACTCGGGTCACTGGCCCATGGAGACGCAGCCAGCAGAGCTTGCGCGGCTTATCACCGCTGCTCCCGATTACGACTGAGACCGGCACCCGGTTCGTCAGTCGATGAGAAGCTCCGCCAGTTCGACAGCGTTGAGTGCGGCCCCTTTGCGCAGGTTGTCCCCGATGGCGAACAGGCTGATGCCACCTCGCTGCCCGACGGTCTCACGCAACCGACCGACAAGTACATCGTCGATCCCCGCCGAGTCGAGAGGGGTCGGTACCTTGCGATCGTCCCAAAGCTGGACTCCGGGTGCTGAACCGAGAATCGCTACGGCTTCGTCAAGGTCCACGGTCCTGTCGAACCACATCGACGCAGCGATGCCGTGTCCGACCATCACGGGAACCCGGACACAGGTGGGGTCGACGGCGATGTCATCACGATCGAGGATCTTGCGCGTCTCGTTCACGAGCTTCCATTCCTCGTCTGTGTAGCCCGCATCCGTGATCGACCCGGCGAGCGGCAACACGTTGTAGCCGATCGGGCGTGCGTACAGGTCACCGCCCGGATCTACCCAGGTCCCGGACACGAGAGCGTCCGGATTACTCCCGAGGGCGTCGAGTTCTTTGGTGAGTTGCGTCATCCCCGTCTGGCCCGAGCCGGAGACGCTCTGATATGAGTTGGCAACCATGGCCCGGAGGCCTGCGGCGCGGTGAAGAGGTCCGGCCGCCATCAGGATCGCCATCGTGGTGCAGTTGGGGTTGGCCACGATCCCCTTGTGTTCCTTGATCGCTGCGTCGTTGACGTTCGCGACGACGAGGGGGACGTCAGCATCCATGCGGAAAGCGGACGAGTTGTCGATGACCGTCGCTCCTGCCTCCGCGAACTTGGGCGCGAACTCGAGTGACCGTGCACCGCCCGCGGAGAACAGCGCGATGTCGATACCGGCAGGATCGGCCGTTGCGAGATCCTCGATCTCGATGTCACCCCAGCGGGTACCCACGACTCGTCCCGCACTCCGCTCGGAAGCCAGCAGACGCAACGAGTCGAGGGGCAATCTTCGTTCCTCGAGTATCGAACGCATGGTCGTACCGACGGCGCCCGTTGCTCCGACCACTGCCACTCAAGGCGACGTATACGTCTTCATGATTCTCCATCTCCGTCCAGTCCGAGACCAGTATGGAGCGCTTTCACCGCTTCACCAACCTGATTCCCACGAACGACACACGAAATACGGATCGGCGACGTCGAGATCATCTCAATGTTGATGCCGTGGTCGGCGAGGATCCTGAACATCCGCGATGCAACGCCGGATTCCGTCTTCATGCCGATACCAACCACGGACACCTTCGCGATGTCGGAGTCGACAGCGACGCCACCGGCACCGACCTGTTCGGCGATGCGCTCGGCTTCGGAACGGGCGAGCTCAAGGACCGCACTCGGCACGGTGAAACTGATGTCAGTCGTACCCGCGTGGCTGACGTTCTGGACGATCATGTCGACGTTCACACCCGCCCCTGCGAGTGGTTCGAACAACGAAGCCGCCACGCCGGGTGTGTCCGGCACGGTGTACACGGTGATCTTTGATTCCGATGTGTCGTGGGCGATCCCACGAACAACCGCTTCCTCCATTGTCTCCTCCTTGACCCAGGTACCGACCCGACCGTGGAAAGACGATCGAACGTGGATGGGTATGTTGAATCTGCGACCGAATTCGACTGATCTCGGCATGAGCACGCCAGCTCCCGCAGACGCGAGTTCAAGCATCTCCTCAAACGTGACTTCCGAGAGCTGTGTGGCGGTTCCGACGAGGCGCGGGTCGGCTGTGAAGACACCGTCGACGTCGGTGTAGTTCTCGCACCGCTCGGCCTCAAGCGCCGCTGCGAGTGCAACCGCTGTCGCATCAGACCCGCCTCGCCCGAGCGTCGTGACATCCTTCGAGTCGGGATTGACGCCCTGGAAGCCAGCGACGATGACCACTTTGCTCTCCTGGAGAGCCGACTCGACGCGTTCAGCTCGGATCTCGAGGATCTCTGCCTGTCCGTGGCGCCCGGTCGTCAGGATCCCGGCTTGACTCCCGGTCAGACTCTGTGCCTCCACGCCCAGGTCCTGGATCGCCATGGCGACGAGCGCCATCGTCACTCGCTCCCCCGCGGTCAACAACATGTCGAGCTCACGCGGGTGCGAGTGTTGGGAAACCTCGCTGGCGAGCGAGAGCAAATCGTCTGTGCTCTTCCCCATCGCGCTCACGACAGCAACGACACCGTTGCCCTCGTTGTACGTGTCAACGATGCGGTGTGCGACGGAGCGGATCCGTTCGGCGTCGGCAACCGAAGTGCCACCGAACTTCTGGACGACCAGAGGCATGGCGGGAGTGTAGATGTAGCGGGCCTTCACCAATACTCTGCCGCAGATGCTCACGACACGACTCCAACACACATCGCCCCTTCGGATCGGTCTGCTCGCCGCGATCATCGCAATCGCGGCCGCAGCGTGTTCATCGGGAGCCAGTGACACGACGACGACGACCGACGGCGCCTCGGCTTCCACCACGACCTCTGCCGGCGTCGTCCCGACGTCGTACGAGGGCTTTCGCTCTCAACCCACGGCGTGCGAAGCCGAGCAGCCCGACGCCGTGACCGAGATGAGCTTCAGCGGCCCCGACGACCTGGGACTCGACGGCCCGACCGTTGTCACGCTCGAAACGTCGTGTGGTCCGATCGTCATCACCCTCGATTCCTCGGTCGCCCCCGAAACCGTGAACAGCTTCGTGTTCCTCGCCGAACAGGGCTACTTCGACGGATCCGCCTCCCATCGCGTGCTTCCCGGGTTCATGATGCAGGCTGGAGATCCGACGGCCTCAGGACTCGGTGGGCCGGGCTATGTGGTGCCGGACGAATTCCCTGCCGACGGCTTTCTGTATGAG
>CAYTWC010000078.1:0-8329 GCA_964441975.1 uncultured Acidimicrobiaceae bacterium
CGGTCCAGACGATCGACACCACCAGATATCGACGCGTCCAAATCAGCCAGGTGTCGGAACCTCGCGCAATGGCGACACCGGCGAGCCACCACAGCGGGGCAGATGTCACGATGCCGAACAGGATCACCGTGAATCTCGTCACGTCGATGAAGTCGAACGACAGAACCCAGGCGGTCGGCGCCGCTATCAGGAAGAGAAGAGTGCCTGCTATCGATGCGGCGAAATCCCCCATATCGCCACCCTGACGGAACCCGACCGACAATCCGATGAGGCCGAGAATCGTGGGGAAGATGAGCCCGAGAGCGCCGCCGAGAATGGGCGACACAGTCTGTCGTCTCGGTGCAAAGGACACATCGCGCTTCATGGGTTGAGCGTACCTTCCCTGCCTCCCGTGCACCTACCATGGTCGCTCTGGAGGTCACAATGTCAGACAACGCAGGAGCCCTGAAGATCATCGAGATCGCCGGGTGGTCACCCGACGGATTCGAGGCAGCGATCGACCAGGCGGTGGCCAAGGCATCGGAGAGCATCAACGGCATCACCGACGTCGAGGTCGTGAAACAGGCGGCCGAGGTGAAGGACGGCGTGGTCACTGCCTACCGAGTCACGGTCAAGCTTTCTTTCGTCGTTCGCTGATCAGGGTCGTTCCCATAGCGGTTTCACCCTGCGCAGCCGGCTTCGCCGCGGCATTCCGACTGGTTCGTAAACGGGTCCTGGCACTACGCTGGGTGGTCCGCAATGATGTATCTGCGAAAACCCCTCTATCTGGCACCGTTGCTCGTGCTCGCCCTGCTGGCGCTCTCTCCGATATCGGCGAGCGCCCAGTCGAAGAGCGATGTCGACAATGCCAAATCTGCAGCCGACCGAGCACTCCAAGCGGTCGAGGAAGCCGATGCGGAGCTCGCAGCAGGACTCGAGGAACTCGAGGACATCCAGGGTCAGATCTACAACCTCAACTGGCGCATCGACAAACTCGCCGCTGCCATCACCGAATATGGTTCCGATGTCACGAATCTGGAAGAGCGGGCGCGGAATCTGGTCATCGATGCATATGTCGCGGGCAACTCGAACGCTATGACGACCGCCTTCACAGCCGTCAACATCCAAGATCTCATCACCACCCAGGCGCTCTACGACAGAGCCGCAACCCGTGACCTCAGCGAACTCGACCAACTCGCCGCCATTCAACGCCAGATGGACCGCCTGACCGACGAGTTGACCGTCAAGGAGGCCGAGGTCAAGGAACTCGAAGCGGAGCAGGAGGTCGTCGTCGAGCAGCTCGCCGTGAGCAAGGCGAAAGCCGACGATGCACACGCTGCTGCGAAGGCGAAGTACGCAAGCGTGTATGCGGAGTACAAGGCTCGGCTTGCACGAGAAGCAGCGGCCGCAGCCGCACGGGCGTCCGGGGGTGCCGCAGGAATCGCCAGCCAGACAAAGGGTGTCGTGTGCCCGGTTGCGGGATCCAACTACTTCATCAACTCGTGGGGCTACCCGAGATCGGGTGGGAGGACACACAAGGGAACGGACGTGATGGCCGCCTACAACACGCCGCTCGTGGCCATGAACTCGGGAACCGTCCGCCTCAACTCACACAGTCTCGGAGGTCTCCAGACGTACGTGTACGGCGACGACGGCATCACCTACTACTACGCACATCTTTCCCAGTGGCCGGGGGGACTCAGCAGCGGCCAACGCGTCAACAAAGGCCAAACCATCGGCTACGTCGGCACATCAGGCAACGCTGCGACTCCACACCTCCACCTGGGCATGATCGCTGGTGGTGTGTACGTCAACCCCTACCCGACGATCCGTCCGGTCTGCTGAGCATTACTCCTCGTCGGAGATGACCTCGACTTCGATCTCCTCGATGGAGATGTCATCGAGATTCCCATCGCCCGTGGTGTCCATGGCGTAGATCCGGGCAGCGTCCACGTCGACGTCCCGAAGCTCGCCGTCCTCGTCGGGGTCGATACCAGAAGCGGTGATCACGTCGGTTCGCACCACGTCAGGAGTTCCGTCACCATCGAGGTCCTGGGCAATCGTCCGGACCTCGGTCACCTCGACAGCATCCGCTACGCCGTCACCATCGACGTCCATGACGACCTCTGAGGTCTCGACCGTCGTGAACACATCCGGGATCCCATCGCCGTCGACATCCATGACTGTTTCCTGAACCGTCACTGTCTCGGTGATGTCGATCTCTCCATCACCGTCGACATCGGACTCTCTCACTTCTGTCGTGGTGACCCGGTATCCGTCAGCGACGCCGTCACCGTCGATATCGATCTCAGTCACTTCTTCGCTTGCGTATTCGACGATCGACGAAGCGTCCTCGTCAGGTGTCGGAGTATTCGTGGAATCAGTCAAGAAGTCTCCTTTGGGATTGGAGCCACCCTAGCGCTCCCCAGCGCCACCCAGATCAGGCTCGACACCCGTTGCGACGACATCTGCTTCGACATGCTCGCGCTTCGCCAGCAGCACGAACGGGAGGGCGATGATCTGTATCGCTCCTGCGATCACATATGATGCCGAATAGCTCCACACATCGGCCGATCGCCCGAGCGCGGGTTGGACGACGACCCCACCTGCCGAGCCCATCAGCGAGTCGAACGAGAGGACCGTCGCACGCTCACTCGATGGGATCAATCCGTTGAGGTAGGCCTGTCGCATGGGCATGGCAGCGGCAAAGACAAGACCCCACACGACAAGCAGACCGACTGCCACGAAGAAGCTCGTCGTCAACCCGATGAATACCAGCACGGAGGCGCTGATGACGCTCGCCACCGCAAGGGCCGTGGTCCGATACGAGAACACCTTGCGGGCGAGCGGAACCGTGAGGCCGCCGATGATCTGTGCGCCCGCAACGATCGAGGCCGCGAGACCGGCGATTCCGTACGCTGTGGGATCTCCGTAGAGCTCGAGCAGGTATGGCTGCATCGCATAGAACGCATAGATCATCACGCCGGTCGTGAACGGAGCTGACAGCATGATCCATCGCACCGGTCGATTCCTCCAGCCCGAGTCGATCGACGCCTTCATCACCGTTCTGACCTCGTCGATCGGTCCGCTCCTCTTGGCCGGCGTGAAACCGAGGTCGTGCATGAGGAACACAGCAACGGCGAACGTCAACACGAGGAACACACTCCGCACGATGTACGGGACACCGAGGTTGGTGACCTGGGCGATGAAACCCCCCGCAACGGATCCGATGAGCATCGACACGCCCCCTGCGACCTGTGCTTTGGCGAACACGGCATCGAGCGCTCCGTCGTAGCGGTAGAAATTCAATGCATCGACGAGCCATGCCTCCACGGCACCGCTGAAGAAGGTGAAACCCAAGCCTATGAGAGCAGATGCGATCGCCCACGCCCAGAACGGCGCCGACACCTGCCACATGAAGAGGTACAGCAACGTGGAGGCGAACAGGGTCCCTGCGCCGAGGAGAAAGGAGAGCTTCCTCCCCCGGACATCGGCGACCACGCCTGTCGGCACCTCGAATACGACCTGACCGAGCGTGAAGAACGCATTCGCCGCGAATGCCTCGGTATTCGACAACCCGGCGTCGAGGAGGAAGAGCGTATTGACACCCCAAATGAACGACGCCGACAGCGTCGACAGCACCGTGAGCGTGAGATACGTTCGGATGACGCCTTGTGCGTGCGACATGGTCCCTCAGATCCAGACTCAGCCTAGAACGAAGAATCCCAGGGGTACGACGGACTACGGCTGCTCGGGTAGGCCGACGAGGGGGGTGACCACCGGCGTAGCGAGACCGAGAAAGGCCACCGCTCCGTTCCCACCGGGGTTCGTCTGAAGGGGAATGTTCTCCCAATTGTTCATCGCCCAGACGTTCCCTGCGGGGTCGACTGCAACACCGGTGACTCGCACGAGGCCGTCCCAACCGTATCCATCGCTTCCAGAGATCGCATCCCCAGTTGTCGCCCCCATGGGACAGGCCGTCGTGTCAGCGCCACACAGGACCGAAAGCCGGGAGCCTCCAAAGTTGCCAACGTAGACGCGATCCGAACCGTCGATCGCGATGCCCCACGGGTTGGTCAGCCCGGCACCACCGAATGTCGTGTCAGGGCCGACGGTGCCATCCGGCTTGAGCCACGTGACCGTACCGGGGTCGTCGCCATCAAGAATCGAGTTCTTGATCACCGGACAGGGGGCATCGACGAGACCTGAGTTGGAGATCCATTTGCCTCCCCGACTGTCGACCGCGATGCCCATCGGCCTATCCAGAAACCCATCTCCCTCGATGATCTCGGCTACCAACGTGTCCCCGACCCTGCGGATATGGAACACGTTGTTGTCCCGATTCGCCGTTACCCACGCTGAATTCTCATCATCGGTTGCCAGTCCGAACGGCTTACCCATGTCCTGGATGTCTTGGTACACCAAGTGATCGTCGGGATCGCCATCCTGGTACATCGTCACACTCGAGTTGCCACAGTTCGCGAACCACATATTTCCTTCGTTGTCTGATGCGGTTCCCTGGGGAAGGTCTATGGAACCCTGGACAAACCCTGTCGGTCCGGAAATCGCCGAACCGTCCGGATTGAATGCGGACACGCTGTACGGCGGTGCCGGTTCGGTGCAACCAGTGCCCCGGAACCCGAAGTTCGCCATCCACACTTGTCCATAGATATCGATCGCCGTTCCAAACCCGACACCGTCGATCCCGCCTCCGGTGAAAGTTGTGACGCTGGCGGGTCCCATGACAGTCGGATCCAGCCGGAATATCTTGTGGCTCGCGCAAGCGGGCTGCGTCTTGTCAGCAACGTACTGGTAGTTGTTGCCGATCCATCCAAGACCGTTCTCGTCGAACGCGATCTGACCGGGACCGTTGAACGATGTCCCATCCCCGACGAAGACAATAGGGAGATGCCACCCAGTCGGAGCTGAACTCAGTCCTGGCCCGTAAATGGAGGCTTCTTCGGAAAGCGCGAACAGCGGCTCGATGTTGTTCCACGGATTACGCGCCATGGAACCGAGGGCTTGGAAGGTGTCGGAAACTGCTGAATTTCCCTCGGGGGTTGATTCGCTCAACAGCTCCGCACAGGCCGATGCTTTCGCCACGCATGCAGCGAGCATGTTGCCCAACGACGCGATTGTCGCTGGTGTCGAGGTGACGGCATTCGCCCCGTCCGTGACCGTCGGTCCCAACTCTCCGGTCGCAACATCGGCGACATTGGCAACCATGCCAGCAGCCAATTGGAGACCTGGTGCTGGACCGCTGATTCCGGCGGTCGACAGGAACTGTGCCATTGAGTACGCGGTGGCCACCGTGGTGATCTCGTTGACGACGACCGTCGGCACGGGATCCGTGCCAATGGCTGCTGCCATGGCGAACGAGTCCGGTAGAACCACGCCGGCCTCGTTGCGTCCTCCCTCGGCGACGACATACAGCACGGCGTCGTCACTCAGCGGGGCGTTGTACTTGATCGAGAATGTGCCGTCATCTGCGGTTCGATTCTGACCCAACCGATCCGGTGCGCCGCTCGACCTCGCTGCGTACAGTGATACAACGGACGAACCGATCCCAGACCCTCCGCTTGAAACCGACCCGCTGAGAACACTGTCGGTCGGGAACGTTCCAAAGTTGCCTGCAACCGGAACGGAATCCACGCCACCGGCTTTGAAAGAGAAGTCGGCATTTCCCTGACTGTTCGAGTAGCGAAAATAGACCGTCGTATCAGAGGCTCGGTAGACGGCGGGTGTTGACACTCCGTCACCCGTCCAATCTCCGGCGACGACGCGGTCGGATGGGTCACCGAAGAAGAATTCGAGGTCCGCCGTCCCCTGCGTGTTGGAGTTGCGCATGTACATGAACCCGGTCGATGGTCGGTGAAGCCCAGGAGTGTCCGCACCATCAGCGATCCAGTCTCCGAAGAAGGGCTGGTCACCCGGGTCCCCATACAGGTAGCTGAACGACGCTGCGCCGAGGCTCCCGTCGTTCTTGCCAAGGGCGTTGATGATGTAGAAACGCTGCTCGGACGGGCGATACAACGAAACGGTGTCGCATCCGTCATCATTGAAGTCCCCAGCCACAGGGACGTCTCCGGGATCCCCGAAGTAGAAACTGATGTCAGCGTTGCCCTCGCTGTTCGAATTCCGAAGGTAGACATACCCATCCGTTTGACGATACGTCCCAGGGGTATCCGTCCCGTCACAGTTCCAGTCGCCCATGAACGGGTAGTCGTCGGGATTGCCGAAATGAAACGATGTCATCTCCACACCGGTCGCGTCATACAGGTGCCAAAGTCCTGTCGCTGTGTCGACAAGACCGACGGTGTCGGAGGTACCGGGAGGAGCAGCGGCATCGATCGGGTTGTCTTGGGCTGTTGCTGGCGTCAGGGCAGCAAGCATTGCCACCCCCACCAGAAGCGCCGTTACTGCCCTGTGTGCCATTCCCTCTCCGATTCGATCGCCGACTGCACCCTATTCGTTCTGGCCAAGCGAGTCCAAGCGGCGGACTCGCTGTGGCATCTGTCCGTGCATTGTCGGACGACCGTACATCAACCGACGGAGATCAGCGTCACCGCCATCACGGCCGTTGCGATTCCCAACCACTGCGACATCGCCAAGTGGTCGTGGAGGAAGGTCGCGGCGAGTGCGACGGTCACGGCAGGGAACAATGCCACGGCTACACCGACGAGGACGAGCTCCCCTTGCTGGGATGCGGCCACGAAGAACCCCATGCCGACGCCGGCGAGCGCACCGGCGAGCACGGTCGAAACGACCGACGACCTGAGAACCAAGCGGGGCGCTCCCACAACGAGCATCACCACGGTCGCAATCCCAGCGGCGGCGATGCGACCAGCGACGGCGGGAGCGAGACCCGATGACTCCGACGTCGCCGCGTATGCGATGACCATCAGTCCGAATCCGACCCCCGAGATCAGACCATGAACGATGCTCTGGGTCGAGAGATGGGCCTTCCCCGGGACATAACCGACGAGGACGACCGAACCGACCCCCGCAACGAGACCGAGGGCAACGACCCCACTCGGCCGCTCTCCGGACGAGAGACCGACGAGGATGGGCAGCATGGCTGCGACCGTCGATGCAACCGGCGCAACGATGCCAACCGACCCGACCGAGAATCCGCGGTAGAGGGCGACGACCCCGAGCGCCGACCCCGCTCCTGCGGCGACTCCGAGCCCGACATCGGCAGCCGAGTACTCACTACCGACGAGCAACGCGACCACGATGATGACGGGGACACCAGCCCATTGGGACCAGGCGGCGACTGCAAACGGGTTCGAGCGGCGCGAAGCCACCCCTCCGAAGAAGTCGGCACTCCCGATCAGCCCGATCGAGATCAGGACAAAGAGCAGTACGGAGCCACTCATCTACGGACGACAGCTATGCAGGGCACGAGCATGACCGGGCGGTCGGTCCCCCGTTGACGACCGAGGGGGTGAACCGTCGTCCAGTGTTCACACGATGAGATCGAAGAACGATCCGTCGTCCTTGTGGCGGAGGATCATCTTGACCCGTTCGTCCGGGAGGATCTCCTTCTTGATGATCGTGTGACCATCGTGGTACTCGCGGTCCTTGGAGATCCGCGGGGTCGAACCGTGCCGCCACTCGAGGTCGACCGGTTCCCATCGCTTCGACTCGGCAGACTTGAATGCGGCGTCCATCACGGCATTCACGACATACCCGTCGTAGAAGGATTCCTTCGGATCACGTCCCTCGTCCATCGCATCGAACATGTCGGTGAACATGTCCACGTAGCCGAGCTCGGCGACCTCGTCCCCGACCGGGAACATCCAGCCCCTGTCCGATTCTGACTTCTCGGCGACATACCCGTCACCGGTTCCGCCCGACCACATCTCGAAGCCGGTACGCAGGAACCCGTTCAGCCAGATCGTCCCATCCGTACCTGCAACCTCGTCGCGGAGGTCCATACCGCCTCGGAACGTCCAGGACACCTCGAACTGTCCGAGAGCCCCCGATTCGAACCGGATCAACGCAACGGCGTTGTCCTCGGCATCGATCGGGTGTACGAGGGTGTCCGACCAGCACATCACTTCGAGCGGACGGTTCCCTTTGCCCATGAAATCCCTGATGATTTCGATGCAATGGCAGCCGAGGTCGACGATCGGTCCCCCTCCTGCCTGTTTCACATCCCAGAACCAAGCGCTGTGCGGACCGGGGTGCGTCTCGCGTGACCGCACCCACGTCACCTGTCCGATCGCGCCGTTCTCGACCGAGGAGACCGCCTTCAGGTGCTTCGGCGTGTACACCAGATCTTCGAGATACCCGGCAAACACGCCCTTCTCCTCGACATAGTCAAGAATCCGCTTTGCCTCGTCCG
>CAYTWC010000079.1:0-1281 GCA_964441975.1 uncultured Acidimicrobiaceae bacterium
CCCGTCCCGCCGGCGAAGCATGGTCGTACCGGTCGTTCATCGATCTCGTCCACGAGCCGGGTCCGGAAGCGCTGTCGCGCATTCTCGATCCGCCACCTGCCAATGCCACGTCCGTCCTGAATCTCGGTAGCTACAAGGCCGTGGTTTCGTAGCGGGAACCGCAGTGGGTCTTGGATCCGCGCTGCCGGGCCCGGCGGATACGCACTCTGTCATTTCGTTGATGTTGACCCAGCCCGACGATTTCTGACGGACAACACGCTTTCCGTTCACGGCGGCAATCATGAATCCCGCTCGAACGCGGAACCGCGGTTTCACCAAGACCCAGCTCTGCTCCGGCTAATCCGTGGGCTCCGCTGCGCTCGGTAGTACTGTTCGCGCGAGGAGGCACAGTGGCTACGAGTACGGCCAGTTTTGGGACTGGGAAGCGAGAAGGACATGACGCGTCCGAGTATTACGGGCGTCGGATGGTCACGCCCGGACGTGAACGTGCCATCGGACCGCTTGTCGACCCTCCCAAGTCGGTCGTCGACCAACTGTTCTGCCAGTCGTCGGAGTCGATGGATCAATTGCCCGACAACTGCGTCGCGCTGACGATCACGTCGCCGCCGTACAACGTCGGCAAGGACTACGACGACGACCTCGACATCACCGAATACCTTGATCTGCTCCACAGAGTCTTCACAGAAACCTGGCGGGTGACGGAACCAGGGGGTCGCATCGCAGTCAACGTCGCAAATCTGGGTCGCAAGCCGTACATCCCCCTCAATCAGCACGTCGCCGGACTCCTCACCGAGATCGGATTCGACCTACGAGGCGAGATCATCTGGCAGAAGGCCAAATCGGCGGGTGGGAGCTGTGCCTGGGGCTCGTGGATGTCCGCAAAGAACCCCACACTCCGGGATGTGCATGAGTATGTGATCGTTGCATCCAAGGGCTCGTATTCCCGGGTGCGCACCGGCGAGGACAGCATCTCCAAGGAGGAGTTCCTCGAGGCGACGGTGTCGATCTGGGACATCCTGCCCGAGTCCGCGAGACGAGTCGGCCATCCGGCTCCGTTTCCCGTAGAACTTCCGCGTCGCCTGATCGAACTCTATTCGTTCGAGAACGACCTCATCCTCGACCCGTTCCTCGGATCCGGGTCGACAGCGGTGGCGGCGGTGGAGACCGGCCGCCACTACGTCGGTTACGACCTGTCAGCCGAGTACATCGACCTCGCCCATCGACGTATCCGCGAGGGATCGATCGGCAAACGCACCGTCAGGGCGTAATCAGCGTTGACGG
>CAYTWC010000079.1:1291-8310 GCA_964441975.1 uncultured Acidimicrobiaceae bacterium
CCGATGGGCCCGGGTCTACGACGGGTCGTCGCTGAGCGCGACCGACGCCTCGTCGAACGCCTCCTGCGGGGTGCGGATCGTCCGCAGCACGAAATAGCCGATCAAGCCGGCGAGACCGGACCCGACGAAGATGCCGATCTTTGCCTCATCCGCCAAGAGCGGCTCCTTGAATGCGAGCTCGGTGACGAACAGTGAGACCGTGAAGCCGATACCCGCAAGGGCCCCCAAGCCGGCGATTGTCTTCATCGTCGTGCGACGCGGGAGTTCTCCCAGGTTGAGCTTGAGCCCGATCCATGTCGCCAAGGTGATGCCGACCGGCTTCCCGATCAGCAGACCGGCAGCGACGGCGAGTGCGACAGGGCTGAAGACCTGTTCGACCAGCGACGTGTCGGAGCCGACGAATCGCACACCGGCGTTTGCGAGGGCGAACAGCGGGACGATCACAAACGACGACCACGGGTGCAGGGCGTGTTCGAGCCGATCGAGCGGCGACACCGACGCCTTCGCAACAGCAGCGAGCTCGAGCGCGTCCTGATCGAGGCGGGCTTCGCTGTCGGGGGAGGCACGGTTTGTGTTCCACCGGTCCAAGACGGCGACGGCCTTCTCCCTGAATTCCTCGTTCGAGTACTTGGACTTGACCGGGGTGAGAAGGCCGAGCGCGACGCCGGCGATCGTCGCGTGGACGCCCGATTCGAGGAAGAAGTACCAGACCGCGAGGGCGACCGGCACGTAGAAGAGGAGGCTGGAGATGCCGGCACGGCGCGCAACGTAGATACCTGCCAGACCGATGATCCCGTAGACGAGCTGGAGGAGGCTCAACTCGTCGGTGTAGAAGATCGCGATGACGGCGATCGCCCCGATGTCGTCGACGATCGCGAGGGCCAACAGGAACAGCTTCGCGCTGACCGAAACCCGACTTCCGAGAAGAGCGACCACGCCGACGGAGAAGGCGATGTCCGTCGCCATCGGGATCCCCCAACCGTGCGTCGCTCCCTCGACGCCGCTCATCAGGATGATCGCGATGAAGATTGCGGCGGGCACGACCATCCCACCGAGTGCCGCGAGCGCCGGCAGGGATGCCTTCTTCACCGAGTTGAGCTCGCCGACGACGAGCTCGCGTTTGATCTCCAAACCGACGACGAAGAAAAAGACGGCCATCAACCCATCGTTGATGAAGTGCTTGAGTGATTCGTCGACGTGGACGACGACGAGGTCGAACGAGATGTGCGTGTCGAACAGCTCGTAGTACGACTCGTACCACGGGGAGTTGGCCCAGATGATCGCGACCGCTGCGGCAACGAGAAGTACGAGTCCGCCTGCGGCTTCGATCTGGGTGAACTGGAGCACCGGGCGAATGAAGCGTTTCGGGAGGACCCTGTTGGAGTCGACCCACGTCTCGTGGATCTGGTCGTTTCGTGGTGAGGCCATGTCGTCAGATGGTAACGGTCGCAGGACACCACGGATGGTCACAACGCCACAGGTACCATCGCACGGCTGGAGGGATACGTGGTCTTCGACATCATACGAATCGTCGCCGGTCTGGTCGTCCTGATCGTTGCCGCCGACCGCCTGGTCATATCCGCGGTCCGGATCGCCAAGGTGCTCGACATCTCGGCCGTGATCATCGGTGCCGTGATCGTCGGCTTTGGTACCTCGGTCCCGGAGTTCGTGGTGTCCGCGATCTCCGCCGGTCAGGGAAACCTGGAGCTTGCGATGAGCAACGTCGTCGCATCCAACATCGCGAACGTAACGCTCGTTGTCGGGGTCGCGGCCGCCATCGGTGTCATCTCGACCCAGCATCGCGTGATCAGACGCGAGGGTGTGTTGATGTTCGTGTCCGTGTCGGTTCTGGCGGTGATGTTGCTGCGCGGCTCGGTCGGTCGCATCGAGGGTGTTGTCCTCCTGATCGGGATGGTCGTTGCGATCGTCCTTCTTCTGCAGTGGGCCCGAACAGACGAGGAGTCGACGGCGGAACTCAGCCTCATCGAAGCCGACAAGGAGCGCCTCGGTGTGGAGATCCTGTACGGCGTCATGGCGCTCGTTGCAACCGTGGTTGCCGGACAGGTGTTGCTCACGGGGGTCGAGGGCGTCGGTGCGGAATTGGGACTCAGTGTCGTGTTCATGGGGCTGATCACCGGGGTCGGCACGTCGCTCCCCGAGCTGTCTGCAGCGGTCGCCGGCGCAAGGCGGGGGGAGAGCGACATCGTGCTCGGCAATGTCCTCGGGTCGAACACATTCAATTCCCTCGGTGTGGCCGGGCTGGCAGCGGTCATCGGACCCGGGGGTGTGGGCGGGATAACGTGGCCGATGATCGCGCTCATGGTCGGTGCCGCGACGGTGGCCGGGATCTTCGCGGCGACGAGCCAGCGCATCAATCGCTGGGAAGGCTTCATCCTGTTGGCGGTGTTCGTCACGTATGCGATTCTGTCGGTATGAAGCCGTCGAATGACGCCATCGTCGCCGCTCTGCGTCAACTCGTCTCGTACACCCAGCTTGAGGACGGACAGAGTCAATCGTTCAGGACCCGTGCGTACGAAAAGGCAATCGATGCGATCGCCTCGGTCTCGAGCGACGTCAGCGACATGTCCCTCGCACAGCTCAAGGCGATCGACGGCGTCGGGGAGAGCACGGCGAAGAAGGTGATCGAGTACATCGATACCGGGAGCATCGAGAAGGTCGACCGTCTGAAGAAGAAGTACCCGTCGACCATGCTCGATCTGATGAAGATCCCGGGTCTTGGCCCGAAGACGGTCCTCGCCCTCCAGGAGCACCTCGGTGTCGTCGACGTACCGGGCCTGCGACAGGCGATCGCCGACGAGAAGCTGCGTGACCTGCCCGGGTTGGGGAAGAAGTCCGAGGAGAAGATCGCAACGTCCATCGAGCTTCTCGGGATCCACTCGGACGAAACACGGACGCCCATCTTCGATGCGATGCGAATCGCCAACCGGGTGATCCGTGACCTCGAGCGTCTCGAAGAGGTGGGTTCCATCGAGTACGCCGGAAGCCTGCGCAGGTTGTCCGAGACGATCGGCGACGTCGACATCCTGGTGACGTCGACCGACGCGGACGCGGTGATACGCGCGTTCGTTGGGTTGCCAGGGGTGACGTCGGTTCTCGGCGAGGGGACCACGAAGGCGAGCGTGGTCATCGATGACGCGATGCAGGTCGACCTTCGTGTCGTCGAGGGCGATGCTTTCGGCGCAGCACTCCTCTATTTCACGGGAAACAAGGGCCACAACATCGAGCTGAGACAGCGTGCCCAGGACCGTGGCATGACTTTGAACGAATACTCCCTCTCGGACATCGAGACGGGTGACGTCGTCGCGGCGGCTACCGAGGAGTCGATCTACGGCGCCCTCGACCTTCCCTGGTTCACACCGGAAGTTCGAGAAGGGACAGGTGAGATAAAGGCCGCGATCGAAAGAAAGCTTCCGGAACCGTTCGATGCCGCAACGCTGCGCGGGGATCTCCATGTCCACAGCGATTGGTCCGGAGACGGCCGTTCCAGTCTCGACGACATGCTGGGAGCGGCCGTTGAGCTCGGTCTTGAGTACGTAGCGATCACCGACCACGCCGAGGATCTCGCCATCAACGGCCTCTCACGGGAACGGGTGATGGAAGAACGCGCCGCCATCGACGAGGCAAGGGACCGCTACAGCGAAATCACGATATTCCACGGTGCCGAACTGAACATCGGACCGGATGGCTCGGTCGACTACGACCCTGAGTTCCTCGAGGTGTTCGAGTTCACCGTCGCTTCGATCCACAGTCACTTCGATCTCGACGAGGCGACGCAGACGAAGCGACTGATCACGGCGACGAAGAACCCCGCCGTGAACGTCATCGGACACCCTTCTGGTCGCAAGATCGGTCGAAGACCCGGTGTGCGGTTCGACATCGGAGCGGTCGCGTCGAGTGCAGCGGAAACGGGCACAGCGCTCGAAATCAACTGCCATCTGCAGCGACTTGACCTGTCCGCGGCCAACATCCGAACGGCGTCATCGGTCGATGGCCTCATGTTCGCCATCTCGACCGACGCGCATCACACCACCGAACTCGCCAATCGTCGGTGGGGAGCCGCCCAGGCACGCAAGGGGTGGGTGGCACGCGAACAGGTGGTGAACTCCTTACCAATCGGTGAATTCAGGGCCTGGATCGCCAGGAAACGCAGCGGATGACCGACAAACGCGGTTCAATGCGGACATGGAGTCATCGAGCCAGATAGTCAAACGTTCCGGGTATGCGGGTCTCGCTGCGGTAGCCATCGCCCTGGGTCTGACCGAGCTGTTTGCAGGCCTCTTCGCCGGTGTGCCGTCAGCTATGGCCGCGATCGGCGGGATCGTCGTCGATCTGTCGCCTTCGTGGCTCAAGGACTTCGCAATTGCAGCGTTCGGGACGCAGGACAAGCTCGTTCTCGGGATCTGCATCTTCGTCGTGTGCGTGATCGTCGGATACTTCCTCGGCAAGCGGTCGGCGTCGTCGATATGGCCGATCCTCATCGGTTTCATCGTGTTCGGTGTCGCGGGTATGGCGGCCCAGGCAGGAGAACCGAACGCGGTCCTTGCGGCGTCGATTGCGTCGACGTTGGTGGCCATGGGTGTAGGCCTCGGCCTGTTCGTGCTGTTGCAGCGGTGGATGACCGCTGGAGACCGTTCCGAGACCGATGACGACTGGGCCGACGTCGGCCGGCGCAGGGTGCTCCTCGGCATAGCGGGGGCGGCTGCGGTCACTGTTGTGACCATCGGTGTCGGTCGCGCGATGCTGCGTTCGAAAGCTGAGGCACAGAGGGCGTCCCTTGATCTTCCGATCCCCGTCGAAGCGATGCCTAATCCCGGACCTGAGCATGACTTCGACCTCGAGGGCGTCACCCCCGTTGTCGTCGGCAATGCGACGTTCTATCGGATCGACACAGCCCTGGTGACCCCAGCGGTCGACCCCGACGAATGGACCCTGCGGATCCACGGCATGGTCGACAGGGAAGTCGAGCTTTCCTACGTCGATATCCAACAGATGCCACAGATCGAGCGATACGCGACCCTGTCCTGCGTCTCGAACGAGGTCGGTGGCCGACTCGTCGGCAATGCGCTGTGGACCGGCGTGCTGCTCAAGGATCTCCTCGACATGGCGGGTGTACGGGACGGCGCCGATCAGCTGGTCGGTCGATCCGTTGATGGCTGGACCTCGGGGTTCCCGACCGAGTACGCCTTCGACGACCGCGAGGCGATGCTCGCAATCGGGATGAATCGTGAGATCCTTCCGGCGAATCACGGATTCCCGGCCAGGGTCGTCGTGCCCGGCCTCTACGGGTACGTGTCGGCGACGAAGTGGATAACCGAGCTCGAGCTGACGACGTGGGATTCCTTCGACGGCTACTGGATTCCCCGTGGATGGTCCAAGGAAGGTCCGGTCGTGACCCAGTCGCGTATCGATCGGCCAAAAGCCGGTTCGCGTGTGCGGGGAGGGACGTTCTCATTCGGTGGTGTCGCTTGGGCGCCGAACATCGGTATCGACAAGGTAGAACTGAGCCTCGACGGCGGACCATGGCAGGAAGCGGAACTCGCCGAGTCGCTCTCGAAATCGAGCTGGGTCCTGTGGAAGCTCGATGTCGATCTTCCTGCAGGCAAGCATGAGCTCCGGGTACGGGCAACCGACGCGACCGGTCATACCCAGTCCGAACTCAACCTCCCACCCGCACCCAGCGGTGCGACCGGCTGGCATACCATCGAGTTCTCCGCGAGTTGAGCAGATCGACGGCGGGGCACGACCTCGTCGTTCAGGGAACGAGGAAGAGCGTCGTTTCGGCGTCGGCGTCGACATCAGCCCTGTCCCACAGCATCGGTCTCGTCTCGCCTGCAAGCCACAACGGAATCATGTCGTCGTAGTGGGGGTGGTCGATGTGTCCGGATTGACCCGTGCTGTGGATCGCGGTCGATCGGGTGAGGTCTCCGAGGTCGACCACCATCCTCATCGAGGGCAGCCAGTCCACCTCGTACCCCTCCGTGGCAGTCCAGCCGACCGCGTTCACGACACCTTCCGACCCCGAGGCCGCATACGGTCCACGATTGAAGCGGTCGTCGATCAGTCCGATCCCTGTATCCCCGAGCGCTTGGTTCTTGAACGTCATGGTGTGGATGTCGCCCCAGGTCCAGTCGGCAACATCGGTTGAGATGATGTCGACCAATTCGTCGACAGCGGCGAGGAACGAAAGGACGAGAATCGTGTCCCGATCCTCGACCGCTGGCGTTGCAGGATCGTCCCAGAACGGGTCGTCGGGTATCTCGAGGAGGTTGCGCACGACCTCGAACCAGCGGCTGTTTCCCTGCGGCATGTAGTCCTCGAGGACATCACCCGTGAAGGTGAGATCGAGCAGATTCCGCCACGTTGCGTTCCAGATGGCCGCACCGGTGCTGCCCGAGAAGTTCTGCAGATCCCATGTGAAGAGATGGTTGATCGCATCGATGTCGCGGTCGTCCTTGGCGATTCCCGGGACCACCACGAGCGCGTTCTCGATGTACGGCAGGACGTGCTCCGCGTTCAGGTCGTAGCTGTCGAACTGCAGGGTGGCGAAGCCGTCGATGCCGATGCCGAGGTTGGAGGTCAGCAGGTCAACGATCCGTCTGGCGCGATACCCGTGGTCCCAGTCGTACGCGATGAAGTACTCGTACGCGTTGCTGATCACCGCATTGTTCGCCGTGACGATCCATCCCGATTCCGGGTTGTACACGTTGGGAAGGTCTTCGAACGGGACGAATCCTGTCCACTCATATGTGTCGTTCCAACCGGGAGAGGGGCGCGTTCCGTCACCAGTGGCACGGATGGGTATCCGCCCGGGCATCTGGTAGCCGATGTTCCCCTCGACATCTGCGTAGAGCAGGTTCTGGGACGGAACCTCGAACATCGCCGCTGCTTCTCGGAACTCTTCGAAGTTCGAAGCCGTGTTCAGTCCCAGAATCGGTCTGAGGAGTGACGGCGACGGGTCGAGCGCCGCCACGACGAGCGGCTCCAACCAGCCGGGCAGG
>CAYTWC010000080.1:0-8158 GCA_964441975.1 uncultured Acidimicrobiaceae bacterium
GACATCAAAGAGGTCGACCGGGCCCGGGTTGGTCACCACGATGGTGAAATCACCCACACCGTCTTCGCCGTAGAACTCGACGTCCGCCGTCTTGACGATCTCGATCGCCGGTGCCTGTGGCGCGACGGTGGTGCTCGTCGGCGGCTCAGTCGTGGTGGTCGGCGGGGCCGTGGTCGTGGTCGTGGGTGCCGTGCAATTCGCATCGATGACGATGTCCATGCCACCGGAGAACACGCCATCGTCACCCATGAGCAGATCGACGGTGATGATCTCTCCGAGCAGGAGGGAGCCGCTTGCAACCGTCACCTCGAACGGCGTGCCCTCGACGTCGTGGAGAATCGATGTCGTCCCGCCCGATGTCAGGATCAGATCGTTGTTCGGATGCACCGAGCTCTGGTTCTCCGCGGTGGCGAATCCGGTGCACGTGTAGCCGACGAGTTCGGCCGGAACATCGGTCTGGGCGAGTCTCGTCGTGCTCCCGGGCGCGGCGTAGACAACTGTGTCGATGGGGATGACGATGACCGGTGCGGCTGACGCCCCGGTCACGGTGATGACCGTGAGCGTGAAGACCGCGATCAAGACAATCGAGATGCGTTTCATGGTGGTGGATGTGCCCTTCCTGGATTCCGTCTCGTGAGAACGGCGTCGTAGCCACGGATGGCGGCTTGCCGCTGCCATCCGCTCGCCGTCGTTCGCCTGCAGGTCGGATGCCCGAACCCGTCCCGCGTAGCTCACTGTAGCCCCGGCTCATCACGCCGATTCTCGTGGATTCACCAAGTGTTCACGGGACTGCGGGCCGCAGTCGACCGTCGACAGGTACCGGATCAGCGCGAGGCGCTCGTGGCTGTTCCCTCCCAGATCGCACGGAACGTATCCGAGGTCCTTTGCAGGTCGGCAGCCTTCCCGACGGCAGCGACACGGCCATCCTCCATCACGATGACGCGATCGGCGCGCGCCATCGCCGCCTGTCGGTGAGACACGACCAGTGTGGCCACGTCTGCTCTCGCATCGAACAGCCGTTCCCACAGGGCCTTCTCGGTCTCGACGTCGAGTGCGCTCGAGACGTCGTCGAGCACAAGGAGCTGGGGACGGCGCGTCAGCATCCTCGCCGACGCCGACCGTTGGATCTGTCCACCCGAAAGGCGCACCCCACGGGGGCCGATCATCGTGCTGAGACCTTCCGGCATGGTTTCGATGTCCCTCGTCATCGTTGCGATGTAGATCGATTCGTCGAGTGTGTCGTCGTCGAGGCTCTCGCCAAGGATCAGGTTGTCCTGGAGCGACATCGAGAACAGTCTCGGAACCTGTGGCGTATAGGCAACCCTGGGCGGGACCATGAACGTCGCGGCGTCTTCGACCTCGACCCCGTTCCACGCGATGACTCCCTCAGACGGCGGGAGGAGTCCGAGTACGGCGCGAAGCAGGGTCGTCTTACCCGCGCCGATTCGACCGGTGACGACGACGAACTCGCCCGCCCCGACTGTCAGGTCGATGTCATCGATGCCGACCGACGTGTCCGGGTAGTGATAGGTCACGCCACGAAGCTCGAGCGTCTCGAACGGCTCGACCGTGGGGACCGGATCCGCAGTGGCCACACGGTCGTGGTCGAGGTCGAGATCGTTCGACGCGAAGAGCCGCTGCCACGGCGCCCCGGAGAGCGTCGCGACAAGTCGGTCGAAGCTGACACTGGCCTGTTTCGTGCGCGCGATGAACATGCCGTAGAAATATGCCGCCTCGGTGATCAATCCGAGGAGGAATACGAGCAGCGTGAAATCGCCGATGGAGATCCCGGCTGTCCCCGACTCAGTGATCCGCCCCGCAGCGAGCAGCAGGATCAATCCGGTGCCGATATTGACGGTGTTGCGGAACACGGCTTCGAGCACCGCGGTCAGCGTCCGGTCGCGGACCATCATCGTCTTTCGTTCGGCGTTGAGTTGCTCGAAACGCTTCAGCATGTTGGCCTCGGCCCCGGCCACCTTCACCGATTGGGTCGCAGCGAACGTCTCACCGAGGAAGCCGGTGATGGCCTCGGTCGTCTCCCTGGCCCTGGTGCGGTACCGACGGACGATGCCGCCGGTTCGGTTGGACACGACACCGACAGCGATGACAGGGATCAGGACCGCGATCGTGATCACCGGATCGATCGTGAACAGGATTCCGATCGAGACGAGTGCAGCGATCCCCGATCCAGAGATGTCGACGGAGAGGTCGAACGGCTCGAGCAGGTGCTCCACATCGTCCCTGAACCGACTCACGATCTCACCCGGGGTGTCGTCGAGTGGATCGGCACCAGGCAGCTCATAGATCCGCTGCAGCAGGTTGCGCCGTATGAGCGCCCCGGCGCGGAAGATCATCGACCCGTGGTTGCGCATCCCCAGGAAGATGAAGATCGACCGGCCCGCGGCGTAGGCGAACGTCGCGGCAACGATGATCATCACCGCGTTCGGCGTGATCCCATCGACTAGCTCGTCGAAGAACGACGCGGTGATCAGGCCGACGAGGATCGGCATCGTCCAAATCGAGATCCACAGGAACTGGGCGAATGCATACCTGACCGGCTGTTGCCGGATGAGGGCGACCAACGCCGTGCGGTAGGGGAGATCGTGTTGGTTTTCTGGCATGGTCATACGAGCGCCTCCTCCAAACCGGTGGCGAGCAGTCGGGCAAAGACAGATTCGGGGTCTGCGGCGAGGTCTTCACGGGCACCGGCCTCGATCACCTTGCCGTCGTCGAGGATCACGATGTCGTCGGCGCGCGTCACCGTCGCCAGACGATGGGCGATCACGATCGCCGTCCTGTCGGAAAGGAGGTGATCCACGGCGCGTTCGAGGAGCGCTTCGGTCGCCGGATCGAGACGTGATGACGCCTCGTCGAGCACGACCACCCCGGGGTCACGAAGGAAGACCCGCGTGAATGCGAGGAGTTGAGCCTGCCCGGCCGAAAGGCCGCCGCTGCCACTGTCGAGCCTTGTGTCGAGCCCGTTCGGTAGCGACGCGAGCCATTCGTCGAGTTCCAGGCGGTGGAGCACGTCGAGCAACTCGTCGTCCGTGACCGAATCGTCGAAGAACGTAAGGTTCTCGCGGATCGTTGCGCGGAACAACTGGACGTCTTGCGTGACCATGGCAACATGGTGTCGCAGGGTGGCCAGCTCGATGTCCCACGTGGCGTTTCCCCCGATGACCACCTCACCGCCCTGTGGCTCGTGAAGCCGCGTCACGAGTCTGGCCACCGTCGATTTCCCGCTTCCCGTGCGTCCGAGCAAGCCGACGACTCGTCCCGGCTCGATCGTGAAGGACACATCGTCGAGCACGATCTCATCACCCGCTTCGTCGTCGTAGCGGAAAGTCACGTTGTCGAATGCGACGCCAAGGGGACCTGGCGCCAGCGTTTCTGTGCCGAGCTGGGTGAGCTTCGTCGTACGATCGAAGAGTTCTTCGACGCGGGCGATCGAGGCACCAGCCTTCTGGAGATCGATGAGTTCTTCTCGGATCTGTTCGATCGGGCGGTGTGCCATCTGGACGTATTGGAAGATCAGGTAGACCGAGCCAACGGTGAGGGTTCCGATCCCGAACAGCCAGGAGCCGAGCACGAAGACCATCACGAGTGAGAAGAAGTACAACGCCATCGATGTGATCCACATCAATGCCCAGCCCATCCATCCGCGGACGACCTGAGGGAGCCAACGCCGCTGGATCCCGTCGAATCGTCCGACCATGAAGCCGGTCGCGCCGTTCGCCTCGATGTCCTCGGTCCCGTCGATCTGCTCGCCGACGAAACCGTACATCTCGGCGCTCGTCGCCCGGATGGCCTTCTGCCATGGAACCGTCACACCGTGGAGGCGGATCATGCCGAGCAGTGCGAGCACGGTGAACACGGTGATCGCCAACCCGACGATCCACGATTCGACGAAGAGCAGGGCGAGAATCCCGACCAGCATGACCCCGTTGCCGAGCACCTTGATCATCATGGACGAGAAGAAGTTCGACAGGGCGGTCACATCGCCGTCGATGCGCTCGATGAGTTCTCCCGGGCTGGTCCCCTTGTGGAAACCCATGTCGAGATGCAGCACATGGTCTGCGAGCTCCGAGCGGAGCTGATTGGTCGCGGACCATCCGATGCGTTCGGCGAGATACGAGGCCCACACCATCAGCAGTTGGTGGATGACCGCGATCGCCATGAATCCGACAGCGAGTGGGACCAACGAACTGACATCTGCGCCATCGAGCGCACGGTCGATGAAGACCGCCACCAGCTGGGGGTTGGCGAGCTGGAGGGCGATGGTCGCCACGAGGACGACCGCGAGCAGGACGGCCTGGGCCTTATAGGGCTTCAGGTATCCGGTGAACAGTCGGAAATATGCACGGACGGGGATCATGGTGGTCCTTTGGGGACAGGGGGTCGGCAGAGGGACAGCACGCGGAACACGGGGTTCCTTGGCTCATCGAGCGGGGTTCGAAGCGGGAGTCTCTACCGCAGAAAACGGGCGCGCGCGAAGAGCGTAGATGCTGGGTTGGGTGCTTTGTGCACCTGCATTACTCCTCCTCGGTAGCGACGCGGTCCGTGGACCACTCCGGCATCGTGCCAAGAACCCGCGGCGATGTCAAGCACGTTGTCGTCGAACCCGGCCGGGCATGGGCTGCTAGAGCAGATGGATCACGGTCAGCGAGCCGAGCATCGCGATCGAGTTCGTCCCGATGTGCATCAGCACTGCGGCCCAGGTGCTGTTGGCGTAGAGCCGGACGAGTAGGAAACCGATTCCCGCTGCCCCGGTACCGAGAACCGAGCCGAAGATGGCCACAGCGATCCCAGCCGCACCCGAGAAGGCGTCTCCGGCGGGGTTCGTCTGGATCGTGTCGAGTGTCGGGAGTATGTGCCAGAAACCGAAGAGAACTGACGTCAGGACGCCCGCGACGATCGGTTTGTGGCGGCGCATGAGCATGCCGAACACGATGCCCCTGAACAGGACCTCCTCGTACAGGGCTGTTGCGAGGGGAATCCGTACGAATGCCTGGAACAGCACGGATCCGATGGTCGCGTCGATGATCCGCTCGTCCTCGAACAACTCTCGGGTAGCGGGGATTGCGATTGCGATCGCGATCCCGAGGGCGATGATGCCCATGACGATCGCACCGACCTTGACACCGCGCATGGCACGATCCGGACGCAATCCCATCGCGGTCCAGGTCGTCCCTGCCGCACGGGCGATGACCAGTGCAATCCCTAGGATTCCGAGATGGAACGGTATGTGCCAGGCCGTGCTGAGGACCTCGTTCGAGATGATGTTGGCGTAGAACACCAGGCCGAGGATCAAGCCGAGTTGTATCAGGTGTGTCGGGTGCGGACTCGGAGGATCCCTGAGCCACATCGATGGGTGCCACATCCGGTCCCAGTCCGACAGCGGCCAGGACCACGCGTATTTCTTCCCTCTCGATGAGATGTTGCGCGCCATGCAGGCAGGCTACCGCCCGCGGCGCCGACGACCGGTCTCCGAGGGGTGCATCGCGGAGCCGGCCACACCGGTACGATGAATCCGATGTCGTTGTTGTACGCGTTCAAACAGTCGGTCCTCGACCTCGGCCGTGGCGAGGCGAAGACGAAGGCGAAACCGCTCGCGATCGGCGACGAGGCGCTCGACCGGTCTGCGTCGGGGCTCGATCGTCGTGCAAGCGAACGTTCTGTCATGTTCTGGCTGCTGTCGGACCGGGCGCTGTACCTCGTCGTCGGATCCGATCCTGATGATCACGCGTTCCGCATCCCGTACGAGGCGATCACCGACATGTCGCTCGACTTCGACGAGACCAGCGATTTCCTGCCGTGGTACATCAGGGTTTCGATCAGCCCCGACGGGCACGGGCGAATCACGAAAATCGAACCCGGAACGCCTCCCGGCCAACCATTGAAGTCCCGACCGCCGGTTGACGTGGTCGACGAGGAAAGGGCGGCACTCGCTCGCGGCGAGATCATTCCGACCGCAGGGTTCGCTGCCTGCCCCAAGCGGTTCCGAAGCGCACTCAGGAGGAGAATGGAGCTGGCCAACCGCCCGCTCACGATCACCGGGGAGGAAGCGGCGGACGCACCACAGCGGCCGCTTCGCTCCAAGAAGGTCTGACTAGACGGTCTCGGACTCGGGCTCGGAACCGGACTCGTCTCCGATATCGAAGCTTCCGCATGTTCGACACATCAGCGTGCGCCCCTCGTTCGACATGACCCGTCCGTGGGGGATCCCACTGATGAGATCCGTCCCACATGACCGGCAGAACCGCGCGTTCTTGAAATGGGTCGTCCCGCATGTTGGGCACTCCGACCATTCGTCGTCGTTGATGTCCATAGGGGCGGGCGTGGTGGCAGAGGCGTCTGCGGGCATCGGCGGTGGCGAGGCGGTCTTGCGCTGCCCTGGGAGTTGCTGCGTGCCGGACGACTCTTCGGTGTCAAGGTTTCTCGGCCGGAACGGTGGGTCGGGTGGTGTGTCCGGGGCGAGGGATCGGGCGTGTGTCGTCTTCGCTTGCGCTGCGCCGTAGCCGTCGAACTGGTACAGCGCGATTCCCTGCGTTTCCGCGACCGAGACCGCGCCGGGTGTGAAGCCCGTCGTCGAGAAGATGGCCAGCCGCTTGTCGCCCGGGTCGACGCGCAGGAGAGCAAGCACCGAGGACTGGTCGGCGGGTCCTTCTCCCATCCGCACGCGAGCAAGGGTCGTTTCGGTCGTCAGTTCGATCGAGCCGTGGGCGGGTTCTGAGATCTCAAGGGGCGGTTCACCCTTGTGGTCGAACCAAAGGAAGGCCGCCTGGTAGGCCTCGTCGAGCGAGAGTCGGGTCGTCGGATCGTGTGCCATCGGGCGCAGTCTATGGCTTTGTTTCGTGTCGTTCGAGTGGTTCGTCCCTGACGAACGGCACCGAATGCTTCCAATCGGCGAGGAGCGTCCTGAGGGCAGCGACGAACGCAAGTGGTTGGTCGAGCATCAGGTGGTGGTACGCCTGAGGGATTTCGATGACCGGGGAGACCTCGCCCATCAGTCCATACATGTACTCAGCGACGTCGCGCGGCACGACGACGGAGAACTCCCCTGTGAAGAGGGCGACTCTGGCGCGGATCGCGGACAGCTCGTCGCGGAGGGCCACCAACGTGCCGTCGAAGAGGCGAGGGTCGAACTTCCATGTCCACCCTGCTTCGGTTTCGTGGATCGAGTGTCTGGCGATGTGGTCGACGATGTAGTCGTTGTCGCACGGTTGGGGAGGGATGAGCCGGAAACGGCTGAGCGCCTGGTCCTGGGTCTCGTACACGCCGGGGGACCGGAACGCTCGGCCTGAACGAGCTTCCTCGGACTCTGGGGAAGGTCGCCGCACCGGCGAATCCACGATGACGGCACCGGCGAGTTCGTCGCCGTATCGCGCGGCGGTGACGATCGTCACCATCCCTCCGAGGCTGTGCCCGACCACGACGGGTGGGCGATCGAACCCCGCGGCGGCGCCGACCTCCATGACCTCCCTGGCCCACATCTCGTGATCGTATGACGCCCGTCTTCCCGACTCACCGTGACCAGACAGGTCGAGTGCAACGGCGTGCCAGTCGCGGGAGAACATGGGCGCCACGAACGACCACCACTCGGCGTGGGCTGCGCCACCGTGGACGAAGATCAGACCCGGTTTCCCCTCCGAGCCCCACGACAGATACCTGATGTCGGTACCGGCGACGTCGATGACACGGGTCTCCGGCTGCATCGCGAGAGCGTTGACGAACCACTCGGGGCGATCAGTCACCGGTACGTGCCTCGTTCGGGAGCAGGAACCACCGAAGATCATCGAACGAGGCCGTCGCGTGGAGTTCCGGCTGCTGCGGCGCCGAGGCGGGGTCGATTGTGGAGAGAATCTCTCGTGCGGTCGAGAGGTAGTCGGCGAGTGCGTCGTCGTTCGCCCGCTCGATCGGGATGCCGTAGTCCATGGTTCCGGCATCGTATGAGATGTCGTCGAGCGAGAACGGCGCGGTCGTGGGTTGGTCCACGTGTCTCCACCGTGCGGTACTCAGGTCGAACTCGTACCAGGGCAGCAGCTTCCATCCGTCGTTGGCGACGATGTGGACGGCCTCGAGGATGAAGTCGAACACCGCGTCTGAGATGAAGTAGTTGAAGTTGACGCGTACCCAGCCAGGCTTGATCCCCTCGCAC
>CAYTWC010000081.1:0-8106 GCA_964441975.1 uncultured Acidimicrobiaceae bacterium
CCGTCGGTGGGCGAGATGTGATCGACCTCGTCAACGAGTTCGGATCCCCACTGTTCATCTATGACGAGCAGCATCTCATCGCGCGGTGCGAAGAGGCAGTTGCCGCGTTCGGTGGGGGAGTCGCCTATGCGTCGAAAGCCTTCCTCTGTCGCGCGATGGCTCGCATCGCCGCTGACGCGGGGATGAACATCGACGTCGCCACAGGTGGCGAGCTCCATGTCACCCTGGCAGCGGGTGTCGACCCTGAATCGGTGGTGTTCCACGGGAACAACAAGTCAGCGGCCGAGATCGCTCTCGCACTCTCCAACAAGGTCGGCACGGTCGTGGTGGATTCTTTCGACGAGATGGACCGCATCGACGAGGCGGTTGCTGCCGGGGTCGGTCCTCCGCCCGCCATCCTGGTCCGGGTCAACCCCGGGATCGAAGCGCACACCCACGAGTACCTCCAGACGGGGGTCCCCGATTCGAAATTCGGGTTTCCGATATCGGATGGCACAGCCCGCGCGGCTATCGCCCGGGCGACGAAGTCCTCATCGATGCTCTACAGAGGTGTCCACGCCCACATCGGAAGCCAGGTGTTCGATGTCGGTTCGTACCAGAAAGCAATTGCCGCCCTCGCACCGTTCGTGAACGAGTCGGACGCCGAGGAATTCTCCATCGGAGGAGGCCTTGGGGTCGCCTACGTCGAGGGGGAGAACGAGTCGACCATCACCGAATGGGCTTCGATTGTCGACACAGCGACGGCCGATGCAGGGATCGAAGCTCGTGTGACCGCCGAGCCGGGCAGATCGATCGTGGCCCGTGCCGCCGTCACGGCATACACCGTCGGGACCGTCAAACCGGTGCCCGGAGTCCGGACCTATCTCTCCGTCGACGGCGGGATGTCGGACAATCCTCGTCCCGTCCTCTACGGAAGCGGATACGAGGCGTTCCTTCCACGGGCTGTGGATGCTGTTCGAGATGCACGGTTCCGGATCGTCGGAAAGCACTGCGAGAGCGGCGACGTCATCGTCAAGGACGCCAGTCTGCCGTCCGGCGTGGCGGTGGGTGACATCGTGTGCACCCCGGTCACGGGTGCATACGGGCACGCAATGGGATCCAACTACAACAAGGTGCTGCGGCCGGCTGTCGTCTTCGTGAAGGAAGGTGTCGCCCGGCTGGTCGTCCGACGGGAAACCAACGAAGACCTACTCGCGACGGACATGGGTTGAGCCTGACTGGGATCTGGGATCTGGAATCTCGATCGAAGCTCGCCGCTACTTGCTCTTCCACACAGGCATCGGAGGCGTTTCGGCAAGCGAACCCAAGAACGCGAGGGTCCATGGGGTTGCGAGCCGTTCCGTGACGTACGCGTACCCACGGTCAGGCGGTTCTGCTCCTGGTTCGGTCCCGACCCAGCCGTCCCCGGTTGCCCACCACACGAGACTTCGATCGGCGTACTTACCCGGTGACGCCGTCGATCGGTGACCGATGTACCGCGTGCCGCGGGATGTGGAATCGAGCACAAGTGACTGGTGAGCGTTCGTGTAGTCATGGAATGCTGCTTGCCGACTGTTCCAGATGTCGTCCGTGTTTCCGGCGATGATCGTTGCGAACTGGTCCACCGGGTTCGATTCCATCACTGGTGCCTGCGTCGCGTCGGGCACGAAATGGATCGACTGCGCTTCGAACTCGGGGAGGGGAACGACGTCCACGATCGTCGAGGTGTCGGCGACGATGTCCCTGAGCCAGCGAACGTCGAGGTCCGACATGATGACAACCGCCCGCGATCCGAGTCGTCGAATCTCCTGGCTGCCGGGACCGGGGTCTGCGAGATCGACGACGACGACCGGTGCGTCGAGCCACATCGAGTCGCCTTCGCTCGCCATCACCTGGTCCGCCTCCTGGGCGGTCACCACGATGGTCGTCGCGGATTCGCCAGGTGCAACGGTTGACGTGAGGAGGCGCGTGGCAGCTCCGATGTCACTCGGCAGCCATTCGTAGTGGATCCGCTCGGCCTCCTTGAGCGACTTGTACGGATCGACCGGGTAGCCGTTCGGCATCCGGAGTTCGAAGTGGACGTGGGATGGCGTCGTCTCGGCGTTGCCGCTGTCACCGACATATCCGATGATCTGCCCTGCGACGACCTCGTCCCCGACGTGGAGACCCGGGACTCCGCACGTGTACCCGATGTCGTCGGTGCCGGGGAAGTCGTTGTTGAGGTGGTAGTACCTGGTTTCCCATCCGCTGCGATGCCTGATCCGAACGGAACACCCTGCGTTGCCGAGGTCGTACGTCATGTTTGTGATCGTTCCATCGGTCGCTGCCACAACCGGCTGACCCTTCCAGTACCACGTCATGATGTCGTTGCCGTGGTGTTCGCGGGTGCAGTTGTCGCGACAAGCTCCGAAACTCGAGTGGAAGTAGGACGGACCGACAACAGGGAATACGAGGTCTCGTACGACCTCGTAGCGGCGTACCTGTTTCGGCGGTGTCCGTTCCGGAACGACCGGATCGAGGCCTTCGCCGTCACCGGGGTCGCCGTCGTCGACGGGTGGCGGGTCCTCGCTCGACCCCGCCGATGTCGTCGTGGTCGAAGCGATGGTGGTCGTGGTCTCGGGAGCAGATGTCGTCGAGGTGGTCGTCGTTGTCGTTTCGCCGTCGTCGGCGAGCGCAACCGGAGCTACAACCGCAAGCAGCATCAACGCCAAGGTTGTCGCGAGCGCGTAGTTCCATCGAATCATTCATATGGGTTCGGCACGAATCCGAGGCCACTGAAGGGGTACGTCCTACGACGGATTCGCTACGTTGCGTTGCGCGATGACGGGCTGGTCCACGGCAGGGCTATCGTCGGAAACCATGGAACGGACTATCGGAATCGGACTGTTGGGCGCAGGCACCGTCGGGGGAGCCCTCGTACGGAGGCTCGTCGGCGAGTCGACAGCGATCGCGGCCAAGACCGGCCTCGTGTTCGATGTCAGGAAGATCGGCGTCAACGATCTGACACGCGAGCGAGAGTTCGCCGTCACCGACGGTCTCCTCACGGATGACCCGTTCGAAGTTGTCAACGATTCCTCCGTCGACATCGTGGTCGAGGTGATGGGAGGCAAGGACCCCGCCGGAGACCTGATTCTCGCCGCGCTGCAGGCAGGGAAGCCCGTGATTTCCGCCAACAAGGAATTGATCGCCGCACGCGGTCCCGAATTGATCGCCGCAGCGGAACGATCCGGAGTCCCGTTCCTGTTCGAAGCAGCGGTGGGCGGCGGTATCCCGATCATTCGTCCTCTGTCGGAAACCTTGGCCGGCGAGTCGATCGATCGGGTACTCGGCATCGTCAACGGTACGACCAACTTCATACTGTCCCAGATGGCGGACTTCGGCACGGGGTACCGCGAGGCACTCGAGGAGGCCACGACCCTCGGGTACGCTGAGCCGGACCCGACCGCGGATGTATCTGGTGCCGATGCAGCTGCGAAGGCCGCAATTCTCGGATCGCTGGCCTTCGGGACGTGGATCGGCATCGATGACGTCTACTACGAGGGCATCGAGTCGATAACAGCCGACGACATATCGTTCGCGGCCGGATTCGGATACACGATCAAGCTTGTCGCCGTTTGTGAGCGTTCACCAGCCGGTGTCAGCGCACGGGTTCACCCGGTGCTCGTACCCGTCGATCACCCGCTCGCCTCGATTCGTGGAGCGACGAACGCTGTGTTCATCGAGGGCCCCGCATTTGATTCGCTCCTGTTCGCCGGACCCGGGGCAGGCGGCGATCCCACGGCGACGGCTGTCCTCGGGGATGTGATCGACGCTGCCCGCGAGACGCTCGCCGGCGCCCAGGTCGCACCGCGCATCCGATTCCTGCCCGCAGGGATCGCAGCGTTCGAGGATGTCTCCACCGAGTGGTACATACGCCTCATGGTCGACGACCAGCCCGGCGTCCTCGCCAAGATCGCATCCGGATTCGGGGAGTCGGACGTTTCGATCCGATCCGTCTGGCAGGAGGGCGTGGACTCACAGGCGTCACTCGTTGTCGTCACACACGCTGCTCCGGAAGCGAAACAGCGCGCCGCCGTCGATTCCCTCAAGCAGATCGACGAGGTTCTCGACGTCGCCGGACTCATCCGCGTACTGGGCGCCGAATGAAGATCAACGGGATGCAGCGACGATGAGGTGGCGGGGCGTCATCGAAGAGCACCGCTCGCGGCTCCCCGTGTCGGATGCGACACCCGTCGTCACGTTGCTCGAGGGCGGGACGCCATTGATTCCTGCTCCAATCGTCGCGGACCGCGTTGGGCGTGAGGTGTTCCTCAAGTTCGAGGGGATGAACCCGACAGGGTCGTTCAAGGATCGGGGAATGACACTCGCCGTCTCCAAGGCGGTCGAAGAAGGCGCCCAGGCGATTGCATGCGCTTCGACGGGCAACACCTCGGCCTCGGCAGCGGCCTATGCGGCGCGAGCAGGGATCGAATGCATCGTCGTCCTCCCGGCCGGCAAGATCGCCGCCGGCAAACTCGCGCAGGCATATGCCCACGGCGCACGGATCGTCGCGGTCGACGGCAATTTCGACGATGCCCTTTCCATCGTGCGCCAACTCGCTGACGAGCACGGGGTTGCGCTCGTCAACTCGGTGAATCCGTATCGGATCCAGGCACAGAAGACCGCAGCGTTCGAGGTGGTCGACGATCTTGGCCACGCACCTGCGGTCCACGCACTGCCCGTCGGCAACGCTGGCAACATCACCGCCTATTGGATGGGGTACGTGGAGGCAGGCACGTCGCCCCGCATGTGGGGTTTTCAAGCCGCCGGGGCTGCGCCGATCGTCACCGGCGAGGTATTCGACGAGCCGGAGACCATCGCCACGGCGATACGCATCGGCAACCCCGCGTCGTGGCAGGGAGCCGTCGACGCCCGAGATGCCTCGGGCGGTCGTATCGAGTCTGTCACCGACGAGGAGATCCTTGATGCGTACCGACTCCTGTCGCGCGAGGTGGGTGTCTTCTGCGAACCTGCATCCGCTGCCGGAGTCGCCGGGATCCTCAAGTATCGGGCCGATCTGCCGGATGGAACAGTGGTCTGCACCGTGACCGGACACGGCCTCAAGGATCCGGCAACCGCGACCTCGGACATGACCATGCCTTCGGCGGTTTCCCCGACGCTCAGCGCCGTGGTCGGCGCACTTGGCTGGTAGCTGCTGCTCACCTCGGACCCTGCGTTCGCTGATGGTCCGTAGAACTGTCACACCGTTCCCCTACGATGTCATACATGACGAAATTGCCTGCTAGCCAGCTGTTCGGAGCCGTTGTCGATGGCGCGGCACGTGCCGCATGTGAAGCCGGATCGGCGCAACGATGATGGGTTTCCTCGTAGGGATCCTCGCCGTCGCCGTGATCGCGCTGGTGGGTGTACTGATCGTCTTCATCCGGCGGACCGATTCGACTGCCGGTCCCGACGCGTCAGGTCTTGAAGAGAAGGTCGCGGCGTTGCTCGAGACGCAGCACCAGTTGGCCGGGCAGATCCAGGCCGTCAACGAGAATCAGGTGCAGACATCCCGGGCCATTTCTGAGACGGTCGTGCGGTCCCAAGCCGAACTCACCAAAGAAGTCAACGCGAGGCTCGAGCGGGTCAATGAGCGCGTGGGGTCGACTTTGAGCGACTCGGCAGAAAAGACGGCGAAGTCGCTCGGTGATCTGACTGCACGGCTCTCAGCGATCGACAAAGCCCAGCAGAACATCGTCGGGCTGGCAGATCAGGTCGTCAGCCTGCAGCACGTGCTCGACAACAATCCGGCCCGTGGCGCATTCGGCGAGGTGCAGTTGCGTGATCTCGTGGATGCCATGCTGCCGAACTTCGCCTACACGCACCAGAAACCGCTTGAGAACGGGAAGATCGTCGACTGTCTGATCGAGCTTCCCGATCCTCCGGGTCCGATCGCGGTGGATGCGAAGTTTCCACTCGCCGCGTATCAGGCGATGCTCGAAGCCGATGACAGCTTTGCACGCGAGACCGCTGCGAAACAGCTGACCGCCGATACCCGGAAACATGTCAAGGACATCGCCGACAAGTATGTGAATCAGCCGATCGACGGCATGCGGACCACCGCGGAGACGGCGCTGATGTTCATTCCGTCCGAGGCGGTGTACGCCGAGCTTCACGCCCACCACCCCAACGTGATCGCCGACTGTCAGCGCTACAAGGTCTACCTGGTCTCACCGACGACCCTGATGGCGACGTTGACGACGATTCGCGGCATCCTTCGCGATGTCGAGATGAGGAAACAGGCAGGCGTCATCCAGGAAGAGGTCGGCATCCTGCTGACAGACATCGGGCGGCTGTCGACCCGCGTGGGCAATCTCGACCGCCATTTCGCGTCGGCAGCTGCCGACATCGAGGAGATCAAGATCAGCGCGGGGAAGATCGAGACACGTGGCAGTCGCATCGAATCACTCGACCTCGACGATCCGGAAGAGCTCGGAGGATCGGCTCAGGACCGTCTTCCGCTCGTCTGACGCGACCCCGGGCACAGCAGTGTTCGCCTCATCACAGAAATGAGACGCACATATTCGGTCGCCCTCCCTATACTCCGGTTCGTTCCCACCCCGTCTGACTACAGCACGGCGTGAGAAATCCTTCAGCGATTCACTCGCTTTGCTGCGATGAACGCGATTCCCAGGTCCGGTGGACCCGCCACATCGACCATCTCGAAAGGGGCATGACCCGAGATGAGCACACCAAGAGCCAGGCTGCAAGAGCTGAAACTCCCCGCACTGCGCGACATGGCGACAGCCGTGGACGTCGATCATGACGGGCTCCAGAAGTCGAAGCTGATCGCAGCGATTCTCGAAGCGGACAAGTTCAACGAGTCCATGCTTCCGGAGGAAGCCGCTCCGACCGACACCAGTGACGCGAAAGAGTCGAAGCGGACGTCCGAGGACTCCGGCGATTCCGCAGATGGGGCCGACTCCGGCCGTGACCGTGGCGATCGCAACAACGATGATCGACAAGGCGGGCGTCGCAACCGGAATCGGAACCGGAACCGCAATCGCAACCGCGAACCGATCGACGAGTCGGAATTGGAAGTCCGTGAGGGCATCCTCGACATCCTGCCCGAGGGCTACGGATTCCTGCGATGCACCGGCTATCTGCCGGGGGACAAGGATGCGTATGTCGCAGCGAACCTTGTCCGCAAGGCCCGGCTCCGCAAGGGTGACATCGTGTCAGGGCCCGTTCGCCCTGCCCGCGCTCAGGAGAAATTCCCCGCCCTCGTGCGAGCCGTCAAGGTCAACGGTGTCGATCCGGAGGCAGCCGAGAGCCGACCGAAATTTGCGAAGCTGACCCCGCTGTTCCCTGATCAGCGGCTCAGGCTCGAGATCGACGGCAAGCCCGACCTGATGATGGCACGCATCATCGACCTCATTTCCCCGATCGGGAAGGGTCAGCGTGGACTGGTCGTCTCGCCGCCAAAGGCAGGGAAGACCACCGTCCTCAAGGACATTGCAAACTCGATCGCGACGAACAACCCCGAGTGTCACCTGATGGTCGTCCTCGTCGACGAGCGCCCTGAAGAAGTGACCGACATGCAGCGGTCTGTCAAGGGCGAAGTCATCTATTCGACGTTCGATCGACCCGCCGAAGAACACACGCAGGTGTCCGAGCTTGCGATCGAGCGTGCGAAGCGTCTCGTCGAGAACGGCACCGACGTGGTGATTCTTCTCGACTCGATCACACGGTTGGCACGTGCACACAACCTCGCGACCCCGGCATCGGGACGGATCCTGTCTGGTGGTGTCGACTCAACCGCTCTCTATCCACCGAAGCGATTCTTCGGTGCAGCGCGCAACATCGAGGAGGGCGGATCGCTGACGATCATCGGCACCGCGCTCGTCGAGACAGGAAGCCGCATGGATGAGGTGATCTTCGAGGAGTTCAAGGGAACCGGCAACATGGAGTTGCGTCTCGACCGCAAACTCGCGGACAAGCGCATCTACCCGGCGATCGACATCGAGTCGTCCGGAACCAGACGAGAAGAATTGCTCTTCGACCGTGCGGAACTCGCCGAGGTGTGGAAGCTCCGTCGAGTGCTTCTCGCCCTCGAGTCCGGCGCCGCCCTCGAGTTGCTCATCGATC
>CAYTWC010000082.1:0-8092 GCA_964441975.1 uncultured Acidimicrobiaceae bacterium
ATGTTGCTTGCCAGCTTCGAGCAGGCTCGGCTTCGGCTCGTCGGGATCCTCGCGGGGGAGTCGGATGATCCCGCTGATGGATGAGCTCGGCGGACTCGTCCGATTGAGAAACGATGGTCAAGATCGTCCACTGGTTGTCTGAATCGGCCCAGTCCTTCGTATCCACGTCGATACCGGTCGCTCCACGGTCGGCGTGGGTCAGCGAAGGGACCGATCTGCGTGTCTCGCAAGGACGTACCCCAGCCGATGGCGATGGATGTGGATTGGAGCGGGTGAGGGGAATCGAACCCCCGTATTCAGCTTGGGAAGCTGATGTTCTGCCATTGAACTACACCCGCGTGCAGGAGCATTCTATCGCGGCGGGACCCGAGGTCCTTCGGACAACGCGAAGAAGTTCGACCACGGTCCCGGCACTCGCGCGGGCCATCCCCGATCCCGGCCCGAACCAGTCGACGAAAGAACGGTGTGCTTCGTCGATGTCGGTGTACCCTCAACGAGAACGCCGCCCGACCCCATGGTCGTGCGGCGATTTGTTGGTTCTTGGGCACTTGAGAAGGGTGGTGGGCCCGTGGTACATGTTGCATTCATCTCGCAGGAGTTCCTCGCTACGGCGGGTTTCCTCCTGCTCATCATCGCCATGCGCGTCGTGGACGTTTCGGCTGGCGTGCTGCGTGTCATGTTCATCATGCGCGGACGTCGGCTCATTGCCGCGGGTGTCGGATTCATCGAGTCGCTCAGCTGGCTGATCGCTGCCGCTGCGGTGTTCGCGAATCTTGACACGCCAGCCAAGGCAATCGCCTACGCCGGTGGTTTTGCACTCGGCACCTGGGTCGGGACCTGGCTCGAGGCCAAACTGGCCGTAGGAAAGGCCGTCGTGCGCGTATTCGTCCCGATGGATGCGCCGTCGCCGACCGACGAACTGCGCTCAGCCGGGTTCGGCGTAACCGAGGTGCCGGGGGAAGGACTGCGTGGTCCGGTCATGGTGCTGTTCTGCGTCGTGACGCGGCGACGGGCCAAGGACGTCATGCGGATCGTGGCGGCCTCATATCCCGACGCGTTCGCCACGGTGGAGAACATCGACACACTCGACCTGTCGCACCGTCGGTACCAGCCGTCGAGGGTGTGACGGACAGTCCGACTCCGGTCGGCTAGAACTGGTTCTCGAACTGCTTCCGCAGGTCGTCGAGGTCCATGCCCTCGAACTGCTTGCGCAGCTGGTCGGCCCGGTCCTTGAACGATTCGAAATCGAACTGCTCGAGGCCGTCACGGAACCGTTCTGACACATCGTCCCAGTCGATCTCCCCGAGATGGCTTTCGAACTGTTCACGGGCCTCATCGAGATCGAACGACTCGATCTCATCCTTGAAGCGTTCAAATCCGTCCTCGAACTCGGACCAATCAATCGAATCCGGGTCGAAGTCCAACTCGCCGAGATCGAACTCTTCGAAGTCTGCGTCCTGGAGCTCGGCCAGCGCATCCTCGAGTTCCCTGCGGATGTCGTCCCAGTCGGCAGAAGCGATTTCGCTCTTGAGGCGCGCAACGCCGAGATCGATCTGCTTCTCGACGACGTCCCAGTCGATGTCGGAGAACGTGGTTTCTGCCTCATCGAGAGCCGAGCGGGCCTCGTCTGCCTGTTGGGGCGTGAGGATCCCCTCGGTAACAAGGGTGTCGATCAGTTGGTCGGCGATGCCCGAGAGGGTGTCGACACCCTCCTGGCTGATCGGGGCACCCGAGTCGGTGATCGTGGTAGCCGGTGCGTCCTGGGCGGCTGCCTGTCCGCCAGCGGTGAGAGCGACGACCGCGACGACGGCTGCAGCGGTGAGCGCGGTGCCGCTGATGATCGTGAGAAGCTTCTTCATTGCCGTGTCCCCTTTGATCTCGTCCCCAAACCGTATCATCGGCATCCGTTTACGAAAGCTGAAACCGGCTACGCAAACAAGCTGACGGCGCCCCAGATACCGATCACGAGTCCGACTGAGATCAGCCAGGCCGCCCGACCGGCCCGGAACTCACCCTCTTCCCCCTTCGGTTTGTCGCCCTTGCGGTGTTTGTAGACGGCGTATCCGTTGCCGATGACCATGGCCAGACCGAACGCAAGCGCCATCTGCTTGACGAGCACGTTGAGATCCAGAAACTCTTCCACGTTGCGACGGTAATCGCACCTCGTCATAACTCACCGTGGAGATAGCATTCGCCCTTATGCCAGCACAGACCCCCGCCAGGCCGCTCGACGGGAGCGATCGCCAGTTCGATCTCAAGACCTCCACCCGCAAAGGGACGTTGTCCCTCGTGATGTGGATCTTCGGTCTTTCGACGACGTTGCTACTCGTGTCGCTGTGGGGCCGGGCCATCACCATCGACCACGCCACCGTTGCCGAGTCGGCATCGGTCCTCGTCGACGCTGACATCGCCCAGAACCGAGTTGCCGACTGGGTCGAGGACGCCATGGTCCAGACGCAGGCCATCAGCCCTGCGGAGGCCAGGGCAGTCATCGAGAGTGTCCGTACCACCCCGGAGATGGGCGAGGCCATCGACAACCTCACCGCCTCGTTCATCGCCGCACTGTTTGCGCCGGAGGGCACCGATCCCATCGTCGATGTCCGCGCCGCAATGGATCCCGCCGTACCGCTCATCGCCGATGAACTCGCCCAACACGGTATTCCGGTCCCCGAAGAGTCGATTGCTGCGGTTCTTGATGCGAACGATCTCGACCTGAACTCTGGCGACACGGCGAGCGTCGTGGGCGTCGTGCGCGAGGCGCGAACGTTGGTGAGCACGGCAGCGGTGGCAGCGTTGTTCATCATGCTGCTGTCGGGTGCAGCGGCAGTCTCGCTCTCAGAGGAGAAGTTCGCCATGGTCAGAACGCTCGGTGTCAGGGTGCTGCTGTCTGCGGTGTCGTTCGCTGTCTTCTTCCGGCTCGGTGGATGGGCTCTCGATCCCGAACGCGGTCGATCACCGGTCGCAGGAGGAACCGGCATCCTGCTCGGGTCCAACGGTCATGTGTTCCTCATCACCGCTGCCATTGCCGCGGTCGTGGCCGTCATCGGTGCCTCCGTGGCGCGGAGCCGGCGCCGGGTCGTCAGAGCCGCGACTCCACCACGGCCGGCCGACGACGACACCCGCGAACTCATCGGCGTCTAGCTGTACATCCAGCCCTCGCACACGCGCGGCACCGTTCACGGCGTCGCGGGTCCCTAATGTGGTCCGCATGTCCCGTCCTTGTCACGTGCTACGAGTCTTCACCAGGGGAAACGAAGGTGGTAACCGCCTCGGGGTGATCAACGACATCGTCGGGGTGTCCGACGAGAGCATGCAGGCGATCGCCGCCGATCTCGGCTTCTCGGAGACCGTGTTCGTCGACTGGTGCGACCCCTCCACCGATCCGGCGGTCCGGATCTTCACCCCGAGAGACGAGCTGCCGTTTGCCGGACACCCGCTCGTCGGGACGGCATGGACCCTGTCGATGCTCGGACCAGGTGCAACCGGTGCGATCCGAACCCGGGTCGGATTGTGTCGGTACCGCTCAGAAGGTGACATGGTCTGGGTTGATACAGCGATTCCGATCGAGGATCTCGGGACAGGACCTGCATCTGTGGTTGCAGGCGTCGCCGGTCTGCCTGCACCTCTGTCATCTCGAACGCTCGGACTCCCGAAGGCCTATCACCTCTGTGAGTACCAGACGACTGACGATGTCGCTTCGCTCGCACCGGACATGGACACGCTCGCTGATCAGTTCGGTCTCTATGCCTTCGCACGGGACGGGAACAACGTGGCGGCTCGGTTCTTCGCACCGGCAACCGGTGTGGATGAGGATCCTGCCACCGGGTCGGCCGCCGTCGCCCTCGCCGAGGAGTTTCGGCTCCGCGGGGAAACGGCCGGTGCAGTGGTTGTGTCCCAGGGCGATCAGATCGGCTGGCCTTCCACGATCCACCTTCGGTGGGACGAGAGCGGCACTGCGATCGGCGGGACCGTGTCGAGGGACGAGGTCGTCCAGGTCCCGTAGGTTTCCCGGGCAGCGGCGGTGGCCGACAACTAGCATGGCGCGGATTCGAAGGAGGGGCCATGCAGACCTACACGACACCGGGTGAGCAGCCGGTGCCCGAGAACTGCAATGCCGTGTCGCTCCTCAGGCACCGGGTCGAGAACGATCGGGACAACCCAGCGCTCGCGTACCGCGACGGAGACTCGTTCGTCGAAGTATCCACCTCCGAGATGTGGTCCGACGTCCACGAGCTCGCCGCCGGGCTGGTCGCTGCCGGAGTGGCAAAGGGCGATCGGGTGGCGTTGCATTCCGCGACCCGTGTCGAATTCACCTTGTTCGACTACGCCGTTTGGGCCGCTGGTGCTGCGACGACGACGATCTATGAGACATCATCTGCCGACCAGGTCGAATGGATCATGTCGGATTCGGGGTCGGTCGCCATCATCACCGAGAACGCCGAGACAAGAGCGGTATTCGATCAGGTTGCAGACGGCCTCGAGTCGTGTCGACATGTGTTCACGATCGACGACGGTGCCGTCGATGCCATCAAGCGCCTCGCGACCGAAGAATCGCGGGCCGAAGTCGATCGGAGGATCGCCAGGATCACGCACTCGGATCTCGCGACCCTCGTATACACCTCGGGAACCACCGGTATGCCCAAGGGGTGCGCGCTCACCCACTACAACTTTGCTTGGACGGTGAGCCAACTCGATGACTCGGTCGCCGACCTCATGGCTCCGGGCAACCGGACGTTGATGTTCCTTCCGTTGGCCCACATCTTCGCCAGAACCGTGCAGTCCTCGTGTGTCAGCAACGGGGTCACACTCGGCTACTCGACCGGGGTACCCCAACTCATCGAAGAGATGTCCATGTTCAAGCCGACCTGGGTGTTCTCGGTACCCCGCGTCTTCGAGAAGATCTACAACGGAGCCCAACAGAACGCTGAGGCGAATGGCAAGGGCAAGATCTTCGATCGCGCAGCAAGCGTCGCGATCGCCTACTCCCAAGGCATCGAACGCGGAAAGATAGGTGTTGCGACGAAAGCTGCACACGCACTGTTCGACCGGCTGGTGTATTCGAAGATACGAGCGGTCTTCGGTGGCCACGTGCGGTACGCGATCAGCGGCGGTGCGCCACTCGGCGAACGTCTCGGCCACTTCTTCCGGGGGATCGGGGTGATTCCCCTCGAGGGTTACGGGCTCACCGAGACGACGGCGGCAGCGACGTTGAACCTGCCTTCGGCAATCCGTATCGGCACGGTCGGGCGTCCGGTCCTCGGCGAGTCGGTCCGGATCGCTGAGGACGGTGAGGTGCTGCTGAAAGGCGGGAATGTCTTCCGTGGCTACTGGAACAACGAGTCGGCGACCAGCGATGCGATGAGTGATGATTGGTTCCGTACGGGCGACCTCGGTGCGCTCGACGCCGATGGGTTCCTGACCATCACAGGAAGGAAGAAGGAGATCATCGTCACCGCCGCAGGCAAGAATGTCGCTCCCGCTGTGCTCGAGGATCGGATGCGTTCGAACCCGCTCGTGTCCCAGGTCATGGTCGTCGGCGACGGGAAACCGTTCATCGGGGCACTGGTCACCATCGACGTCGATGCACTCCCCGCGTGGGCGCAGGTCCACGACCTCGGGGACGTGCCACTCGATGAACTCGTCGGGCACGACGAGGTGTTGGCAGAGATCGATCGAGCTGTTGGATATGCGAACAAGGCCGTGTCGAAGGCTGAGTCCATCAAGACGTACCGGATCGTTCCGGATGACTTCACCATCGAGTCCGGCGAATTGACCCCGACCCTCAAGCTCAAGCGTTCGGTTGTCGCGAGCAACCACGCCGCCGTGATCGCCGACATCTATTCATGATCGGACGGCAGTAGCCGAGGCCACGGCAGCTGAGCGTCGGGAACCCGTCGGCGTTTCGGAGCGTCAAATGGTTTCACTCCATAATCTGAGGTTCTATGACCACGCGCTCGATGACAACAAGCATCCTCGCCGTCCTCGTTGTCGGTGGTGCGGCGCTCGTGGCCTTCGTCGGTTCTGCAGAAGCGATCCTCCCCGACGGCGAGACTGCGCCGGTCATCTATTCGGCATCCATCGCCGATCCCGATCGGCACAATGAGCTGCTCGAGGCGGACCTCGTCGTCGAGGCGTACGACGCTGACGGGATCGCTTCGTACGAATATCGCTTCAATCGAGCGACGGTGGGTGCAATTCTCTCGACGAGCGCGGACAACCCGACCGTCGAATTCTCCACGACCGCTCCGGAGACTCGCTACGTCGTCGAGGTCAGGGCCGTCGACTCGAAAGGCTGGGTATCGGACTGGGTGGTCGCATCCGATGCACAGACGCCTCCAGCGCCGAACCTGATCGTTGCAGGCGACTCGGTTGCGTCGGGCTACACCAGACAGTGGTTCACGTCGAAAGGAACGTGCGTCAACCCTGACGCGTCGTACGGCAAAGTCGTATTCGACGACCTCTCCCGACGCCTTCCCGACGCATGGGCGCCCGACTATCTGAACGTGGCTTGGGCGGGTGCCGGTGTCCACGCGATGTTCAACGGCGGCACGGATTCGTGTGGGATCTCCCACACGAGTCAGGTCGACTCGATCGTGGAGGCAGCGGATCCGAAGACATGGAACATCGTCGTGACCACTGGTGCGATCAACTCGACGAATTGGGGCGAGGTCATGACCAACCTGACCAAGGACACGACATTCTCGTTCTGGGGGGCTGACGACAGAGCCTGGTGCGAGCGAGGCGTCAACGAACGGTGGAATGTCGACGAGAAGGCGGGCCAGATCACCTCACGTGTCGCGCAGATCTCGCGCACCCTTGCCGAGGCAACGAATGCGGATCTCTACTGGACCAGCTACTACAGCGTTACAGGATCACGGTTGTTCCCCGGGTGGGTTCCGATCCCGCACGATTGCGCGGAGCCGATGACGGCGGCACTCGATCTCCTGCATTCGACCATTCTCGACGGACTCGACCCGGCGGTGGAGTGGATCGACATCGACAGCGCACCGATCGGCATCCAGGATTGGGGTGGATGGCCGCATCCTGACGACGAGGGCCACCGCGTCATCGGGCAAACAGTCGCTGCCGCTATCGGCTGAATTCGACTCGTTTCTGTCGCTGGCGTGTGTCACGATGGTGGCATGGACACCCCGGGGATTCTGCACGCAGATCTTGATGCGTTCTATGCCGCGGTCGCGGTAAAGGAAGACCCGACCCTCAGGGGCAAACCGATGGCCGTCGGGGGTGGAGTCGTGTTGTCCTGCACCTACGAGGCGCGCGCGTTCGGCGTCCGCGGGGGAATGCCGATCCGTGAGGCCCGGACACTGTGCCCGGACCTCGTCGTCGTCGACGGGACGTTCGGTGCCTACATCGACTATTCGAAGGCGGTCTTCGCCGTTTTCGAGTCGTACACACCGCTGGTCGAACGGCTGTCGATCGACGAAGCGTTTCTCGATGTGCGCGGTTCGATCCACCTGTTCGGTTCACCTGCAGACATCGGACGTTCCATACGAGAAGATGTCCAGCGCGAGACCGGACTCGCCGTGTCCGTTGGAGCGAGCACGCGAAAGTTCCTGTCGAAGATCGCCAGTCAGGTCGCAAAGCCGGACGGATTGATCGTCGTGAACCCCGGGGAAGAACTGGACTTCCTCCACCCACTCCCGGTCTCCTACCTGTGGGGCGTCGGCCCTGTGACCAAGCGCAAGCTCGGCGAACTCGGCATCGAGACCATGGACGAGGCGGGCTGGTTCGAGCAGGAGGTGCCCAACGCCTCGGCGCTCCTCCTCGGCGGCACGAATGTGATCGCGATCCACGCTTTGAACCAAGCGATCACCAGCTCCGACTTCTCGATCGATGCCGAGGTCCGCACCCCGGACCCGCTGGGCGAGGGCGGCAACCCGACGCCCGGCGCCGCGAATTCCGTCTTCTCCTCCAACGTCCCGCCGAACATCCGGCAAGTCGATCATTCGCCGAGCGCGCCGCTGCCCGGCGAGGCGGTCGCCATCACCGCCAAGGTCACCGACCCCGATGGCGTCAAAGCCGTGCGCCTCGAATACCAAGCCGTCCAACCCGGCTCCTACATCCGCAAGGA
>CAYTWC010000083.1:0-308 GCA_964441975.1 uncultured Acidimicrobiaceae bacterium
GATCGTCCCAGATGCGATCGGTCGTGCCATGGGACACACGATAGGCGCTCAGAAGGGATCGGCCAGCGATTTGTGTGCCAAGTACGCAGTCCACAGTACTCAGTACACAGGCGGATGACCGGAGCTATCGGTGTGTCCATATCTACGACGGATCATGGATCATGGATCAAGGATCATAGAAATCATGGAAGAAGGTGTCCAATCGCCGATTCCTCGGGACCGACGACGGTGGTGGCCTTGATCGGATTGTCGATGCGGCCGTCCGCTGATTGTCCGCCTGGTCTTGTCGATCCATGATCCATGATCAT
>CAYTWC010000083.1:318-8000 GCA_964441975.1 uncultured Acidimicrobiaceae bacterium
ACACGATAGACCGTCGTAGGGCACCTTGGCACGGATTTGCAGAAGATCTCAGATCTCAGATCTCAGATCTCAGATCCTCGCGTATCGATGATCGATGATCGATATACGATGCCCGAATGGCACCGCAGAGCGACCGACTCCAGACGTATCGCGAGAAGCGGGACGAAGCCAAGACCCCCGAGCCATTCGGCGGTGAGTCGTCCCAGTCCGGTCTCTTCTTCGTCATCCAGAAGCACGACGCAACCCGGTTGCACTACGACCTGCGCCTCGAGCACGACGGCGTACTCATGTCGTGGGCGGTGCCGCAGGGGATCTCGCTCGACCCCGAGGTCAAGCGGTTCTCGGCCCAGACCGAGGACCACCCCATCGACTATGCCGACTTCGAGGGTCTCATCCCGGCTGGCGAGTATGGAGCCGGCCCCATGATCGTGTGGGACCGCGGGTCGCTCGAGTTCATCGAAGACCCGGACCACGGCATGGACAAGGGGAAGCTTCTGTTCGATCTGCACGGCTACAAGGTCAGGGGGCGTTTCACCCTCGTGCGGATGAAGAACCCGAAGGAGTGGCTTCTCATCAAAAAGCCGGACCCGTGGGCGCGGACGGGAGACGACGCCGAGACGTTCGACGAGACGTCCATTCTCAGTGGCAGAACGGTCGAAGAAGTTGCCGCGGGTACCAAGGCATCGACAAAGATCGACGAGCTTCTCGCATCGGTGGGTGCACCGCTGATCGAAAAGGCTGCGTCGCCGATCACTCCGATGCTCGCCGAAACCGCGGACGCTCCGTTCTCGCGTGAGGGTTGGATATTCGAGATCAAATACGACGGCTATCGGATGATCGCCCACAAGACCGACGAGCTGGTCGAATTGCGCTATCGCTCTGGGCGCGACGCGACGGACACGTTCCCAGAGATCGTCGCATCTATCGCAGCTCTACCGGTCGCATCGGCGGTCATCGACGGCGAAGTCGTCGTCCTCGATTCCGAGGGAAAGCCATCGTTCTCCCGCTTGCAGAAACGGGGGATGCTCACGAACCGATTCGAGGTCGCATCGGCAAGCGTCGATCTCCCTGCGACGTTCTTTGCGTTCGACATCATCACGTGCAACGGGCGCGATCTGCGCTCGATTCCCCTCATCGACCGCAAGGGCGTGCTGGCCGCAATGACACCGTCGGTCGGTCCGGTGAGATTCTCCGACCACGTTGAGCGCCAGGGCATCGAGATGTACGAGGGGGCCAGCTCACTCGGACTCGAAGGCATCATGGCGAAGCGGGCAGACTCGACCTACGTCTCGCGCCGGTCCGACGATTGGCTCAAGATGCGCGTCGAGCATTCCGGGACGTTCGCCATCATCGGGTTCACGTCGCCGGAGGGTTCGCGCCAGGGCTTCGGTGCGCTGCACCTTGCTGCGCGTACCGACGGTGCGCTCACCTATGCCGGACGGGTCGGCACGGGGTTCGATGATGCGACGCTCAAACAGCTCCACGCCGACCTCGGCTCGCTCCCGGAGCTTTCGCAGCACATCGGCTCATTCCCCGACCATCCGCCGTCCACATGGGTCGAGCCGCAGATGTTCTGCGATGTCCAGTATCGCGAAGTGACTCCGGCCGGTTCCCTACGTCATCCGGTCTTCCTCGGACTGTCTCCCGACGCCACGCTCGACGATGTCTCGGAACTGCACACCCATCCGGACTCCGAACCTCGCTCGATCGACCCGGTCGCCCAACTTCAGGACACACACACGGTCAAGACCAGCAATCTGGACAAGGTGTTCTGGCCGGATGACGGATACACGAAGGGCGATCTGATCGACTACTACGACGCAGTCGCGGACCACCTGCTCCCATTCCTCGTCGACCGTCCGCTCGTGACCGTCCGATACCCCGACGGAATCGCCGGCAAGTCCTTCTATCAGAAGAACGCTCCCGATTTCGTCCCCGACTCGATCCGCACCGAATGGATACCGTCGTCCGACGACGAGCGGGGCAATCGATATTTCATCGCCGAGGATTCCGACGCTCTCAGGTACATCATCAATCTCGGTGCCATACCCCTCCACATCTGGGCTTCGCGGGTCGCGACAATCGAGAAACCGGACTGGTGCATCCTCGATCTCGACCCCAAGTCCGCACCGTTCTCGTCGGTGGTCACTGTCGCCAGGCGGATCAAACAGCTGCTGGACGAGATCGGACTTCCCGGATTCCCGAAGACGAGCGGCCAGTCAGGGTTGCACATCCTGATCCCGATGGGAGCCCGATACGACTATGCGCAACAGAAGCTGCTCGGTGAGATCATCGCAAGGATCGTCGAGAGTGACCTCCCCGACATCGCAACGACGACGCGCACCCCGAGTGCCCGGGGTGATCGCGTATACATCGACTTCGTCCAGAACGGGAGGAGCAAGCTCATCGCCGCTCCGTACGCCGCCCGACCGGTTCCCGGCGCGACGGTGTCCGCCCCGTTGCGGTGGTCCGAGGTGAACGCCAAGCTCGACCCTTCGCGTTTCACGATCAAGTCACTACCCGCACGGGTTGCGCGCCTCAAGGACGATCCGCTCCTCGGAGTCCTCACTGAAACACCCGACATCGCGACGAGCCTACGGGCCCTCGCAGAGCGGTATTCCTGATACGACGCACGCCAGAAGGTTCGTCGGTACCGTTGGATCATGGCGGGTCCGATCTTTATCATCACCGGAGCCCCCGGATCGGGGAAGAGCACCGTGGCGGACGAACTGCTTCGGACGTTCCCACACGGCTATCACATCGACGTCGATGGACTGCGTGAAATGGTGGTGTCGGGACTCGCGAGTCCCCTCGAATGGAACGACGAGACGTCCCGACAGTTCGCACTCGCGTTCGAGTCGGCTGCGTTGCTCGCCGGCAAGTACTCGGACGCCGGTTTCGCCGTCGCTATCGAGGCATCGATGGATCCGTCGTATGTGCAATCGGACTTCGTCGAACCGCTCGGGAGCTATCGAGTCCATCTGATCTATCTGGCGCCATCGTTGGAAGTGGTTCTCGAACGGAACTCGCACCGCCAGAACAAATCATTCGACACATCCGTCCTCGAGCCTGTGATCAGGGAGATGCATGCAGAGGCGTCACATGCCGATTGGACCGGCTGGCGCGTGATCGATACAAGCGATCAATCTGCTGCCGACACGGTCAGCGCGATTCTCTCGGTCGCCGAGTGACGCACGGACATAGAGCCACGTACACCGCCCAGGTCAGCGAAACGCTGACACGCCGGCGTCATATTTGAAGGACTCGGCCGACGAGTCGTTCCAGTACCGCATGAACCGTTCCGGGGCCGTCCCTTCCAGAATGGCATTCGGGCGGACGAACGGGTAGATCTCGTCGAGGCTCGCTACGGTCGTCGGGTTGATGCGCCGCTCGACGTGATGCGGCGCAAGCTCGCGGGGGTGGTCGAGTCCCATCGCAGCCACCATCTCGGCAAATGCCTCGACCGTGTTCTTGTGGAACTGGTAGACCCGTTCGGATTTGAGCGGCACATCGAGGGCACGCTGGAGGTGGGGGTCCTGAGTCGCCACACCCACAGGACACTGGTTCGTGTGGCAGCGCTGCGACTGGATGCACCCGACGGCGAACATGAATGCTCGGGCGGAGTTACACCAGTCGGCTCCAAGCGCCATTGCAAACGCCATCGCAGAGGCTGTGACCATCTTGCCGCTTGCGCCGATCTTGATGTGCTGTCTGATGCCTGCGCCGACGAGGGTGTAGTGCACGATCGCCAACCCTTCGGCGAGTGGGAATCCCATCGAGTTGGAGAACTCCTGTGGCGCTGCGCCGGTGCCGCCTTCGCCTCCGTCGACAACGATGAAGTCAGGCATCACGCCGGTCTGCTTCATCGCCTTCACGATGCTCATGAACTCTCGTGGCTCACCGATGCAGATCTTGAAACCGACGGGTTTGCCGCCGCTCAGGTCTCGGAGTTCGGTGATGAAGTCCATCATTTCAAGCGGTGTCGAGAACGACTGGTGGTAGGTCGGCGAGAACACCGTCTCATGCGGCGGAACCAACCGAGCCTCTGCGATCTCCTCAGTGACCTTCGGCGCAGGGAGAATGCCACCATGACCGGGTTTGGCACCCTGGGACACCTTTATCTCGATCATCTTGACTTCCGGAATCTGAGCCGTCTTGGCGAACACCTCGGGGTTGAACGTGCCGTCGGGATTCCGGCACCCGAAATAGCCGGTTCCGATCTGCCAGATCAGGTCGCCGCCGTGGCGGTGATACTTCGACAGTCCGCCCTCACCCGTGTCATGGGCGAACCCGCCCTTGGCTGCGCCCTCGTTCATCGCCCTCACCGCGGGACCCCCGAGAGCACCGAAGCTCATCGCAGAGATGTTGAGAACAGAAAGGTCATACGGCTGCGTGCACGCCGGCCCTCCGACAGTGACGCGCATGTTGCGAGACGCGTCCTCCATCATCGGCCGAGTCGCAATCGAATGCTTGAGGAAGGTGTACCCCTCGCTGTACACATCGAGCTCGGTCCCGAAGGGCTTCTTGTCGTTCACGGCCTTGGAACGTTCGTAGATGATCGATCGGGTATCCCGGTTGAACGGACGACCACCCGTGTCGGATTCCACGATGTACTGATGCAGCTCGGGACCCATGTCCTCGATGATGAACCGGAAGTGACCGATGATCGGGAAGTTCCTCAGAATGCTGTGTCGACGCTGGGTTATGTCGTAGAAGCCGAGAATGACGAGGGGCACAAACAGGATCTCAAGGACCCACCATCGCCAGTTCAGGAACAGCGCAAGCGGAACGACCGCAAGCGCAAGAAGAATCATCAACCAGAGCGTCTTCCGACCGATCTTCTGGATCACGCGACCTCCTCAGGTTCGAGCCCTCGGGACGACTCTAGGCGAGAACCTTCCGCGGGGGCGACCCAAGGACTCGCCGCGACGGCGATCAGTCCAGGTCGCTCGCGACCGGCAGCCAGTTCGATCCGGCAGGGTTCGGCTGGAACTGCGCGTCGGCGTTGCCCTGAGTGTTCGTGAAGCGGAAGTAGGCAACCATGCCGGATGGTCGGTACAACGCTGGACTGAAGGACCCGTCCTCGTTCCAGTCGCCTGCGACGATCCTGTCGCCCGGGTCACCGAAGATGAACTGCTCGTCGGCATTGCCCTGCGTGTGACTGTTGCGGAAGTACACGAGTCCGGTCGACTCGCGATGGAGCCCGACGGTTTCGACTCCGTCGCCGTCGAAATCACCCACGAACGGTTTGTCGCCGGGGTTCCCGAACACGTACGAGGTGGTCGCGGCACCCAGACCCCCGTCGTTCGCACCGAGCTTGTTGATGATGTAGAACGTCTGATTCGACGGTCGATAGATCGAGACCGTTCCGCATCCATCACCGTTGAAGTCGCCTGCGATCGGGACATCGCCGGGATCCCCGAAGAAGAATCGGATGTCTGCGATCCCCTGCGTGTTCGTGTTTCGGAGATACACATATCCATCTGACTGCCGGTACATACCCGGAGTCTCGACGCCGTCACAATTCCAGTCCCCCATGATCGGATAGTCCCCCGGGTTCCCGAAGAAGAGGGAGAACTCCTCATGACCCGAACCGTTGTAGAAGTGCCATTGCCCCTGGTTCGGATCGACGAGCACGAGCGAGTGTGCGCCGGCTTCGAGGGGCGTCGGTGGGTCACCGAGCCGGACCTGCCCGTTGCCGTAGGTGTTGTCCGGTCCCGGAACGCCCCGGTCGATTGCATGCGTCGCAAGATACGACGTGATCTCGGTCGGTGTCGATGCGATACCGGAGCCAGCGATGATCGCCGCGAGTCCGGCAACGACCGGGGTCGCTGCGCTCGTCCCGTTGAAACACGACGGACTCGATGCCGATGTCAGGTAGCAGCTCGGTGCAGCGATATCTGGCTTGATCCGTTCGTCGTTCGTCGGTCCCCGCGAGCTGTACGAAGCAATCGTTGACCCATCGCCGGGATCGATTGCTCCGACGGTCATCGCTCCGGTGCTCTTCGAGTCTGCGATCGGACCTGATGCTGAGTACGCATTGGTGGAGTGCTCAACCGCTCCCCCGTTGACCATGAATTCGAGCACATCGCCGACGGTGCCGTTGCCGGCGGAGAAGAGTCGGACAGCGATCCGCACGGTTGGGTGGACATTGCAGTCGAAGGCCACGGCTTCGACGAATTCGAGTGGCTGTGCCCCTGTCGACTGGGTGTTCGTCGACGCAGCAAGCAACTCCGTTCCGGAATCGTCATAGATGAACACGTCGTAGTCGGTTGCGTTCCCGGACCAGTCCGACCACCGGAACCCTTGGATGGCTGACAGACACGACATGCCCAGGAGCTCATCACCGGGGGCGAATTCGAGGTAGCCGTCGAGGTCGAGATCCACCCAGGTGCCGCGCCAATAGCCGCCGAAACCCGAGGACCCTGCATGATTCCCTGCTGCGTTGAACCACGTGAGCCCACTGCCGACAGCATCGTCGACGACCGTGTTGAGTGGTCCGGAGCCATCCCCGGCGCTATCGAGGTACGAACCGAGCGACCGACTGACGATCGTGACCCCGTTCGCAACGAACCAATCGACCGCGGCGGCCAGGTCGGTCACGGTGCCGACGGTCGCGACATAGAGCTGAGCCCCCGGAGCGATCTGATGGATTCCGTCGGCCACCGCGACGCCGTGACCGGATCCGCCGGTCCAGATGTCACAAGCCGAACCTATGTACTGACAGAACACTCCGGACGGGGCGGGGACGGACCCCGCGCTCTGGGCTGACGACCAGATCGATCCGTCGAAGAAGTCGACGATGCCGATCTTGACGCCGGATCCGACATGCCCGTGTGCATGCCAATCGTCCGCGTTCACGAGCGGAGCAAGTTCGCCCCCACCGATAGAGTTCGTCAGGTACTCACCCTCCGACGGGAAGACGTTGATCAGAGCGGGATCGCGTACCTCGGCCGCCGATTCCTCATGGGCGAGTTCGGGGATGTACGCAGCCGGCACATCGGCAAGGATGACATCCCCTGCGGCTGCGACGACCCTGCCACCGACCTCGTCGATTGCATCGACCGCTTCCTGCTCCTGACCGTCTTCGACGAGGACTTCGACCCGCGCCGTGCCGGGACCCCTTCCGGGTACTTCCAGTGCGAGGGAGTCCAGTCGACTCGTCGCAAGCGCTCGTGCCGAAGGTGGTTGCGGCGCCTGCTCGATTCCGGTGAGTCCGTCGGACTTTGATTCCGTGACACCTGATGCCGAAGCCATCGGAAGAGACGTCACCAGCATCGATACGGTCAGGATGAGAAGCAGTCTCTTCAATTTCAACCCATCCAATCGTCAGCGCCGTACCCAGCAACCATCGACATCCGCCGCCCCCACCTTGAATGACCCAAGACTACGCTGCGGACACATTTGTGCCGTGTTCTCGCAACCCGCACCTCGAACGCCGGGCAACGCGTCGACACGTCCCAGAACGAACAACAACCCCGAGGGGTGGAGCCCAAGGGGTTGCTGGTGTCGGAGAGAGGACTTGAACCTCCACGGGCTATTCGCCCACTAGGCCCTCAACCTAGCGCGTCTACCAATTCCGCCACTCCGACGCAGAAGCCGGGATTATACCGGAAGGGACCCCAAACGATCAGACGACGTGCTTGATTTCGGGGTAGTGACAAGCAACCCAGTGGTCGGGT
>CAYTWC010000084.1:0-7928 GCA_964441975.1 uncultured Acidimicrobiaceae bacterium
CCACCGTTGTCGGCACTGTCCTCTGCCGGTCGTGTACGACGGCGCGTTGCGGATCGTGGACGTCGACAGCGTCATCGCGGACATCGATCAGCTCGTTGCTTCCGGTGCCGAGCACATCACATTCGGAGACCCAGACTTCCTGAACGGGCCTGCGCACGCACGGCGTGTGGTCGATCGCATGCATGACCGTCATCCCGATGTGACGTTCGACTGCACGGTCAAGGTCGAGCACATCCTGACTCATGCCGAACTGTGGCCGGAGTTTGCTGACGCTGGCTGTGTCTTTGTCGTTTCCGCGTTCGAGTCGATGAATGATGATGTGCTCGCCAAGCTCGACAAGGGACACACAGCCACCGACGCTGCGCATGCGGTCCACATCCTTCGCGACGTCGGCATCGACATCCGGCCGTCATGGCTCCCGTTCACACCGTGGACAACCCGCGGCGACATCGATGAGATGTTCCGATTCATCAGTAGTCACGACCTGATCGGATCGACTGATCCCGTACAGATGGGGATCCGGCTGTTGATTCCGTCAGGGTCCCTGATGCTCGAGATCGACGGCCTGGATGCCGTGCTCGGACCGTACGATCCCGAGGCGCTGACGTACACGTGGGACAGCGGCGATCCAACGCTCGATGACCTCGCTCGACAGTTGATGGCGATAGCTGAGGAAGGCGCGGCTTCCGGCGACGACCCGGAGAGCATCTTCATGCGTCAGTGGCTCGCGGTCGTCGACGGAACCGATTTCGATCCGCCTGTTGCTGCAATCGATTCGGGTGCAACCAAGGGGCGGCCCAGGTTGACCGAGTCCTGGTTCTGCTGAGCGGAGCCAACCGCGGGCCAGTTGGGCTCGCTCGACCCGGGGAGCTGACGCCACCCTGAAGCTGCAGTCCGGCGGTTTTTGAATCCTGACTTCGTCAGTGCCTAGAGTGCCGATGGTTCGCCTCCGTGACTCTCGAAAGGTGGCTTCAGTGATTGACCTCAGCACGTACAAGTCGGTCGGAGACAAAGAGAACTCCGACTACTTCGAGGAGTACCTCCCACGCATCTATCAGCGGCGCGAGGCGGTTGGCTTGGACAAGATCGTCGATCGTATGGCAGCCGCGGTCGTCCAGGTCGAACACGGTGACGGCATCAAGTACCTCGCCGAATTGGCTGTCATGGGACCCTACCGACTCGACGAACTCCGCATCAACGATACGCACCGGATCTACGTCCTTGAGTCGTCTCCCGAATATCCGCGCATGATCGTGCTCGAACCACTGTCACCGACCTTTGAGGACGAGATCACGCGGTGGAACATGATGTACCCATTGGCGCGTCGGAAGCCCAACGCCCGGTTCATCGGTGAGATCTACTACGCGGACAGCGTGGAAGCGGTCAAGGAGGCCCTCGAACCCGAGTACATCCGGTTCGTCGAACCCGGGGATACCCAGAACCCGTTCTATCACGGCAAGCACCTGACGTTCAGCTTCCTCTCCGATTACACGTACAACCGGGTGGGCTACGTCGACATCGACTTCACCGACATCGAACGTCTCGAGTTCGGAGACCGCATCACGCTGTCAGCCGACGAGCAAGGAACGCTCGACCGCGCTGCCGCGCTTCAGGAGGAACACGGCATCTCAGACCTCGTGCTCGGGATCGACCACATGGCGACACGGATCCTGGCAGGCGACAGGGAGCACGCGATCCTCGAGTACCTGACGATGGTCCCGTACTACTTCTGGGGGGCGTACAACATCACCGAGATGAATTCCTCGACGAACGTCACGAGGCATCCGAACGTCGATGACGACAAGAAGTCTCCTGCACGGGTATTCACGGCCAACAACACCCCGTCGTACGTCAACTCGTTCGACAATCTCCCGATGCCGACGGAGGATTTTGTCAGGAACTTCGGACGGAGGATGCATCACATCGCGGTCGCGGTGATCGACGGCCACATCGCAGACGAGAAGAACGTCGACTTCGTCGTGCGCAACCTTGCCGAGATGGGTGCCAAGTTCCTTGCGCATGTCGTCGGGGAGTGCAAGGACGACCCGAACCTGAAGCAGATCTTCTCGAAGAGCTCCGAATACTCAATGCTGATCACCGAGTACATCGAACGGTGTCACAACTACGAAGGCTTCTTCACGAGGAGCAACGTTGCAGCCTTGACCGCCGCAGCGGGAGCGGACGAACGCTACGAGCACGGCCACGTGTTCGACTGATGGAGACGACACCCGCGGGACATCCTGAGCCCGCCGGTGCCAGACACCGGGTTGTCATCATCGGCGGCGGCTTCGGCGGCTTGTTCGCAGCGAAGTTCCTGCGACGCGCCGCCGCCGATGTGACGGGCATCGACCGGAGCAACCATCACATCTTCCAGCCGTTGCTCTATCAGGTCGCCACAGGGATCCTGTCTCCGGGCAAGATCGCCCCGCCGATCCGTGAGGTGCTCAAGCGTCACGAGAACGTGACCGTCGAACTCGGGGACGTGGTCGACATCGACCTCGCTACACGGACAGTGTTCGCCGTCGGGCCGGGGGGTCAGCAACTTGAGCTCGGCTACGACAGCCTCATCGTCGCAGCGGGGGTGGGCCAGTCCTACTTCGGACATGAGGAGTTCTCCGAGTTCGCTCCGGGGATGAAGACGCTCGAGGATGCGCTGGATCACCGCGAGCGGATTCTCACCGCATTCGAACGCGCCGAGCTTGCCCCCGATGATGAAACCAAACGAGAGTGGCTCACCTTCGTCGTGGTCGGCGGTGGTCCGACCGGTGTCGAGATCGCCGGCCAGGTCGCCGAGATGGCGCGGCTCACCCTCAGGGGGAACTACTCGACCTTCGATCCGGCGACGACCCGCGTCCTGTTGTTCGAAGGAGGGAAACGGATTCTCGCAACGTTCGGTGACCACCTGTCCGAACGCGGCCAGGAAGAACTCGAACGAGCGGGCGTCGAGATCCACACCGAGACGATCGTGACACAGATCGACGGCGAAGGCGTCACGGTGCGTCACTCCGACGGCACGGAGGCCAGGTATCAGGCACGCACGACGATGTGGGCTGCGGGCGTGCAGGCGTCACCGTTGGGTGCGATCATCGCCAACGCCGCAGGCGTCGAAACCGACAGGGCCGGCCGGGTGGAAGTTCTCCCTGACTGCACCGTTCCGGGATACCCCGAAGTGTTCGTCGTCGGTGACCTGATGTCGCTTGACGATCTCCCGGGCGTCGCCGAGGTCGCCATGCAGACAGGCATACACGCCGCGCGCACGATCAAGAAACGGATCGAAGGCGGCGGCGAGTCGACCGCGTTCCGGTATCGCGACTTCGGCAGCATGGCGGCGATCACCCGGCGGCGAGCAATCGTGAGTTTCCATGGACTCAAGTTCTGGGGTTTCCCGGGTTGGGTGACCTGGCTGCTGGTTCACATCGCATTTCTCACCGGATTCAGGAACCGCTTCATGACCGTGGTCGCGTGGGGGTTCGCCCTGCTCGGGAGAGCCCGCCATGAGCGCGCTATCGTCGGCCGGAACCTCGACATGCACCGTTCGGACGAGTGAAGAGAGATCATGCGTACCCGCGACTTCAGTACCACCACGGCAGACGACGGCTCCAAGATCCTGACCATCGACGTGCGCGGTATCGATGTGCTCGACAATCCACTCCTCAATCGCGGCACCGCATTCACGGCAGCAGAACGAGCCCACCTCGGTATCCGAGGTCTGCTCCCATCTGCGGTAGAGACGATCGATGAGCAGGTCGCGAGGATGTACGAGCAGTTCTGTTCGTACGAGACCGATATAGAACGCTGGGCACTGCTCACGCAGCTCCACGACCAGAACGAGGTGCTCTTCTACCGACTCGTCGGGTCGCACGTCAAAGAGATGCTGCCCATCGTGTACACACCAACCGTCGGTACCGCGATCGAGGAGTTCAGCCACCTGTTCAGACGACCCCGCGGCGTGTTCCTCAGCGTTGACGACGTTGCTGGCATCGATGCAGCGCTTGCGGCAACCGAGCTCGGTCCCGATGACGTCGATCTCATCGTCGCATCCGATGCTGAGGCCATCCTCGGCATCGGTGACTGGGGAGTAGGCGGGATCGATATTTCGATCGGGAAGCTTGCCGTGTACACCGTGGCGGCGGGAATCGACCCTCAACGGGTACTGGCCGTCGGACTTGACGTCGGAACGAACCGGGAGCAACTTCTGACCGATCCGAGGTATCTCGGTGTCAGGCGGTCCAGGGTCCGGGGCGCAGAATATGACGCCTTCATCGACGAATACGTCTCGCGGGCGAGCGAACGGTTCCCGAACGCCATCCTTCACTGGGAGGACTTCGCCGCGTCGACGGCGAGGGCAATCCTCGCGCGGTACGGCGATTCCCATGCGACATTCGACGATGACATCCAGGGGACTGCCTCGGTCGGTCTTGCGTGCGCGCTCGCAGGTGTCCGTGTGTCGCGAGGTCGCCTCACCGATCAACAGATAGTCGTGTTCGGAGCCGGTTCCGCCGGCGTGGGTATCGCCGACCTCCTCGTCGCAGCGATGGTCGATGATGGGCTCAGCCCGGACGAGGCAGCCGATCGGATCTGGCTGCTCGATCGCCCCGGCCTTCTGACGAGAGATATGGACGACCTCCACGACTACCAGATCGCGTATGCGAAGGATCCGGCAGTGGTGGCAGGCTGGGCTGGGAACAATGGGATCCAGCTGCAAGAGGTCGTCGACAACCTTCACCCGACGATGCTGGTCGGCACATCAGGCGTCACCGGTGCGTTCTCGCGCGAGGTGATCGAGTCCATGCACGAGCATTGTGAGCGACCGATCATCCTGCCGATGTCGAACCCTACGGATCTTGCAGAGCAGACTCCCGAGAATCTCATCCGTTGGACGAACGGAGCAGCGCTTGTTGCAACCGGAAGCCCGTTCGACGCTGTGGATTTCAACGGAACGCTCTACCGGATCGGCCAGGCGAACAACGCTTTGCTGTTCCCTGGGTTGGGTCTCGGGACGATCGTGTGCCGCGCCTCTCAGATGAACCAATCCATGTTCCTCGCCGGCGCACGCGCGCTCGCCGGTTTGGCAGACGCCGCGGATCCGACCAAGGGCTTGCTTCCGGATGTCGGCCGCCTGAGAGAGGTGTCCGCGACGGTCGCCGTCGATGTCATCCGTGCGGCCATTGACTCTGGAGTTGCACGCGAAGTCGTCACCGATCCGATTGAGGCGGTGCAGCAACACATGTGGCAAGCCGAGTACCCGACCATCTCTTTGACCTGACCACGCCGACACCGACATAGCAGGAGGAATCCGATGGCCAAGACGGTCGCTGCAATCCTGATCGACCAGATGATCGAAGCAGGAATCAAGAACGTCTACGGGATCGTCGGGGATTCGGCGAACCCCATTGTCGACGAGCTGCGGAGTCATTCCGACGAGCTCGCCTTCATCCACGTGCGCAACGAGGAGGCCGGTGCCTTCGCGGCAGGAGCGGATTCACAGATATCGGGTAGACCGACGGCGGTGCTCGGTTCCTCCGGGCCGGGAAGTGTGCATCTTCTCAACGGGCTCTATGACTGTCAACGCAACGGGGCATCTGTCTTCGCGATCGCAACCCACATCCCCAGCACGGAGATCGGAACCGGCTACTTCCAGGAGACGACACCGGAGCAGATATTCGCTGGCTGCACGAACTACTGCGCGTTGATCTCATCCCCTGATCAGATGCCTCGCCTGTCCGAGATCGCCATTCAGTCAGCAATACTCGGACGGGGCGTCGGGATGGTCATTCTGCCGGGGAACATCGCTGCGGCCGAGGTGAAACACGAAATGGTGCCCCACAAGCTCGTCACCGAACGCCCCGTGATCCGACCCGCAAACGCAGAACTCGACCGGGCAGCGGACCTGATCAATGCTGCGGACCGGATCGCGATCTTCGGTGGGGACGGAACACGCAACGCCCGTAGCGAGGTGCTCGCGCTGGCTGAGATGCTGCGGGCCCCCGTCGGGTACACCTATCGCGGCAAGGACGTGCTCGAGGCGGACAACCCGGCGGGAGTCGGCATGACCGGTCTGCTCGGCTGGGGTGGAGCCACCGAGGCGCTCGGGAACTGTGATCTGCTGCTGCTTCTGGGCACGGACTTCCCGTACCACGTGTTCCTGCCATCTGACCCGGTCATCATCCAGGTCGATGACACGGCATCGCATCTCGGTCGGAAGGCGAGCATCGATGTCGGTCTCGTCGGTGACGTCGGTGAGACGTTGCGCGAGCTCATGCCCAGACTGCAAGGCGGTGGCGACTCGTCGTTCCTCGATGACATCCGTCACCACCACGAGGAGAAGGTCTCCCAGCTCCAGACCTATGTCGATCATCAGGGGCGTGGTGAGGGGCTCCGTCCCGAGATGGTTGCGACCGCCATCAGCGATCTCGCAGATGACGATGCGGTGTTCACCGTCGACACAGGTATGTGCAATGTGTGGGGCGCAAGGTATCTGCACATGCGGCCGGATCGCCGGATACTCGCGTCGTTCAGTCACGGGTCGATGGCGAACGCGATGCCGCAAGCGATCGGTGCGAAGATCGGTTCCCCGGATCGGCAGGTCGTAGCCTTGTGTGGTGACGGCGGCTTCACGATGTTGATGGGCGAACTGTTGACCGCCGCCGGTCTTGACATCCCGGTGAAACTGATGGTGTTCAACAATTCGACCCTTGGGATGGTGCGGGCGGAAATGATGGTTGTCGGCTATCAGCCGTGGGGAACCGATGTGACGAATCCGGACTTCGGCGCTATGGCGCGTGTTGCCGGCATCCATGGGGAGCGAGTCGAGAAGGCCGAGGACATCAGACCAGCCATCCAGCGAGCGTTCGATCACCCGGGCCCGGCGTTGATCGACTTCGTCACGGATCCGCGAGCGCTCTCGATGCCGCCTTCCACGACGCTCGAACAGGTGAAGGGGTTTGCATTGACGACGAGCAAACTCATCTTCAGCGGGGACACTGCGGAGGTCTGGGAACAAGCGAAGTCCAACATCCGAGATCTCGGTCAGGTGCTCTGAGGCCGCCGATGGATATCGTGGCCCTCGTCGCAGCCGTGGATCCCGTTCCATGGGCGCGCGCCCAGATGGCGTTCACGCTCGCTGTGCACATCATCCTCGTCCCGCTCGGGGTTTCGTGGGCATTCATGGTGCTCATCGCCAACTACCGCGGGATCAAGAAGGGTGACGGAGACGCCATGCGTCTCGCGCAACGATGGTCCAAGTACATGGCTGTGACGTTCGCGGTCGGGGCGGTGACGGGAACGGTGCTCAGTTTCGAGTTCGGGCTGTTGTGGCCCCGATTCATGGGGCAGTGGGGTGATGCGTTCGGTATCCCGTTCGCGTTCGAGGGCCTGTTCTTCTTCACCGAGGCGATCTTCGTCGGGATCTACATCTATGGCTGGCGCCGGCTGAAGCCGTGGGCCCATTTCTGGACCGGTGTCCCGATCGTGCTCACGGGAATCCTCGGATCGGCATCCGTGGTCGCCGCGAACGCCTGGATGAACTCGCCCCAGGGCTTCACGCTTGACGAGAGCGGTGCGATCAGTTCCGTGGACCCGATAGCGGTCATCTTCAACCCGGCAATGCCGTTGCACTCGCTGCACATGATTCTCGCCGCGTACATCGTCGGCGGCTTTCTCGTCGCCTCCGTGTATGCCGCCGGAATGTTGCGGGGGAGAACTGATCGCTATCACCGGCTCGGATTCATCATTGCGTTCACGGTTGCTGCGGTCGTCATGCCGTTCCAGATGGCGGTGGGTGACGGCCTCGCTCGTTGGGTCTTCAACAACCAGCCCGTCAAGTTTGCTGCGATCGAGCTGGTCGTCGAGACGTCGAGCAATGTTCCTGAGATCATTCTCGGGCGTCTCCACGACGATGGCACGGTGACCGGTGGGATCCGCATTCC
>CAYTWC010000085.1:0-7867 GCA_964441975.1 uncultured Acidimicrobiaceae bacterium
AACTGCATGAGGAACTCGACCTCGTAGTCATCTCTCGCCCAGGTCTCCGTCGAGAACGTGTACACCGTCAGCCACTCGATGCCGAGAGCCAGCGCCCCGTGAACGACGTCGAAGAGAGCGGGCTCCCCTGCCGCGTGACCCTGGGTCCGGTGAAGCCCTCGGGCGTTCGCCCACCGACCGTTCCCGTCCATGATGATCCCGACGTGTCGAGGGACGCTGTCGGTGTCAACCGTCCGCATCATCGCCTCGAAATCGGTGTGTCTGCCTTCAGACATTCGGGACCGCGAGAGATTCGATACGTTTGTCGAGGTGGTACTCCATGAACCGTTTGGTGATACCGAGCGCTTCGAGCGTCATGGCCGGGTCTGGGTCCGGCAGGTCGGAAATGTCAGCTTTGGCGATGCCTGCGAGATAGGGCACGATCCCGGCTCTGAGGGCATAGGCACCCGATGTCCGACATTGCTCACACACCGAACCGCCTTCCGAGAAGCTGAATCGTTTGAGGGGTCCATCTGATCCGCATCCTGCACAGGTGTCGAGGGCAGGCGCTACTCCCACGACGTCGGCCACCTTGAGCAGGAACGCCGTCACAAGATCAGGATGCGGTTGGGCTGCATCGAGCACCGAGAGACCACGCTGGAGCAGAAGGAACATGCGCAGCGATGGGTCGTCTTCCTGCACGACGGCGTCCACGACCTCGATCATGGTCCCTGCGGCGAGGACCCGGTCGAGGTCGTTGCGCACATTCGGAAACCCGTTGATGACAGACACTTGCGTGATCGTGTCGAGGTTCTTTCCTTCGTACAGCACGATGTCGACGTGCGTCATCGGTTCAAGGCGACCGCCGAAACGGCTCTTGGTCTTTCGGACGCCCTTGGCCACCGTTCTGAGCTTCCCGTGATTCGGGCTCAGGAGTACGACGACACGGTGTGATTCCCCGAAGGGGTACCCACGAAGCACGATGCCCTGGTCCGACCTGATTGCCATGAGAGGGAAGATACCGGACGCGGCACCGAGCGCCCCGCTTTCACCCATGCCGCAGATCGCGCCGTTCGCTATGGTGCACAGACCACGAGAGAGGAATCGCAATGGACTGGTTCAAAAGAGTTCCCATCGCCGCTCTCGCAATCGTCGTCGGAACGATCTCGGTGATCGGATGGATCGTCCTTGACGGAACCCCGGCACTCGTGATCTCCATCCTCGCGGGCGGACTCATCGCCCTCCGCGCCACCCTGGGAGACTGACGGCAACCCGTCCTGCTAACGAGAACCGTGTGAACCGCTCACCGTTTCTTGAACCCGATTCAAGGTTTCTTCCGTCGTTGTCGATACCCGTGTTAACCGAAAGGTGGATATGGGACGGCGAGAGCCGGTTCGAACGGGGACATATCACTCGGACACGATTGACCGGGCAAAGAGTGGCGACGACGAAGCATGGCGCATCATCGTTGCGGAATTCGGACCTGTGATCAGAGGATTGGCTATTGCCAAGGGGGCCCCGGATCCCGACGACCTGACCCAAGATGTGTTCGTCGCGGTAGCCAAGCGCATCAAACGGTTCGAAGGCGACCCTGTCGCATTCCGAACGTGGGTCTTCTCAATCGCTTATCGCCAGATCGTCAACCGATGGCGCCAGCGGCAGAAGCAAACCGCACAGTTGACCCTCGATCCCGTGGACGAGTCGCGAGGTCCGGAGGACGCCACAATCGCAGAGACGGTCGTCGACGCCGCAGTCTCGGCGCTCGACGTCCTCTCTGAAGTCGAACGCGACATCGTCGTGCTATCGGTGATCACCGAACTCGGATCCGAGGAGATAGCAGAAATCACAGATAAGACGCCCGGCAACGTACGGGTGATCAAGACTCGTGCTCTCCACAAGCTCCGGCTCGCGTTGCGCGAGCGGGGATACGCACGCGTCGGCAACATGGAGCGAAAGGCAGGGTGACCCCGAATGGGTGACGTCACGAAATCACCGATCGACGACCTCGAGTCCGACCCGCTCGCCGTTTGGATGACCGATCTACGAGACACCGTCGTCACCGATCAGTCAGACGCCGAGATCGCCAGAATGACCGCCGCATCGTCGGCCGCCGTCGCTGTCGGGGCGGTAGGTGCGGCTGGTGCGACGTGGGCTACGGTGTCCGGTTGGTCGGCGACGACCAAGGTCATCGGCACGCTCGCAGCACTCGGGCTGGTCGCTGGCGCCGGTGCGGTCACCGGAACGCTGCCCGATCCGATCCAGTCAGCGATTGCCGAAGGGGCCTCGATTGTCGGAATCGATATTCCGAACCCGTCTGAGGAACAGTCGGACAGCGACTCATCGACCGGAGTCACGGACACACAGACGCCGGATTCTCCCGAAGAGACCAACCCCGGATCAGACGTCTCCGACCCGACAGACAGCGGGGACGGCGTGGTCGTACCTTCTTCTCCGGACATCGACCTCGACGCCGAAGTCAACCTCAGCACACCGATCGGGGAGGTCGATGTCGACGCGTCCGTCGACATCGGTGATATCGATGTCGATGCATCGGTGGATGTACCCGGCGCTGACGTCGACGCATCCGTCGATCTGCCCGATGTCGTCGGCGGCGACGACCCGGGCGATATCGATGTCGATGTTGACATCGATATCGATCCGCCGATTCTCCCTGACGTCGACATCGATCTCGGGATCACGGTTCCGACACCGACCATCCCGGATGTCGAGCTACCGATCGTTCCGATCGATGAGCTCCCGACGGTAACGATTCCGGATCTGACGGGGTCGCTCTTCCCGTAGGGCCCAGCAATGCTCCCATCTTCCGTTGTTTCGCCGCGGCTCACTCGTCGCGCGTCTGCTGATCCTGAGGAACGATTCGGATGAATCTGTAACAAATCGCTTCGTCGAGCGATGACATGGCAAGAGAGAGGCTCGGAAACAGCCGAGCCGATACCCGACTACGGCGAACGTCGAGGTCGGTGCCACAGGAGGCAGCCATGTTCGGACCACCAGTCACCCAATCGATCGCAGTGATCGCCCTCAAGTTCCTCGCGGGATGCACCGCGGCGGCGGTTGTCGCAGCCGCGACGGTCGTAACCCTCGGGGCAGCGACCCCCCAACCCGCCGAGGCATCGGACACAACGAAAGAAGCGGCAGGAGCCATCGTCGCCGCCGTCGAAGCGGAGCTCGGTTCCGACGACGCGATGCTCCGTGACGACTTGCGCATCATTCGGATCGACGGAATCGGTGAACTCCACGTTGCTCTCGGCGCAGGTCTCACGATCGAACGCACGCTTCTCGCGGCAGGTCTGGATGTGTCTGTTTCGCGTACCGGCGAGAGCCTGATAGCGGCAGTCGTCGGAGCGGCGACACCCCTCCAGATCAGAATCGCCGCCCGTGGTGGAATCGTCGATGCGTGCTTCCTCGTTCGGACCCAGGTTGAGCGAACCGTCGCGATCTCGTCCACCGGTCTCGTCGAGATCGATGCAGTTGCGGATGTCGCGACTGGCGACGGTGGACTCGACACTTCCGTGGACGCCTCGGTTGGGACGGAGGACACGGCCGCAGCGGTGCCGGACATCCCCGATGTCGTGATCGAAGCCGACGTCGATGCACTTGATCTGATCTCGGTCGACGGAGATGTCGCCGTCGATCTCGGGCTCGGTTCGAAGCTCCGCAGGTTGACGAACTCCCTCGGCGTTGTCGATGTCGGCGTGGATGTCGATGCATCGACTCCAACCGCACTGCTGGATGCCGACCTTGCTGCGGCCGGGGTACCAAACCCCAATGCGGTGGCTCCCATCACACCGACGACGGAGATCGCGATCGTCTGGACCTGTGAGACCTCACACGAGGACCACACGATCACAGTGATCGGCAACGACGAGGACGCGGATGGCCACAACGACACATCCGAAAGTGTCACGGCTGGGTCCGAACCAGCGGATGCTCCCGAGTCACAGGTTGCCGGTGCATCGACTGGATCCGCCGGCGACGGGAACGGAACCGGTACACCACCAGCCGAGCCCGAGATCGTCGTCGATCCCGAGGGTGATGTGCCGGAGACGGATTCGCCAGCGCCAACCGGCGACGACGCACCCGATGCGTCCGTGGCTGGCGACGACGACACAGATGCCGACGAGGACGGCGACCAGGACGACGACGACAACCACGATCATCATCATGGGGACTGCGGATGCGGCTCGCTGATCGAGATCGACCTGTTCGCTGGTATTGGCTGACATCGAACAGGTCACCCGGCGACGAGGTGGCAGCGGGGAAGGTAGGGTTCGGGCCATGAGAATCGACGACACCCAGCGGCGGACATTCCTGGACGATCATCCGGAATGGACCCTCGACGGTGAGGAGATCTCAAGGACGTTCGAATTCGCAGACTTCCCCGCAGCCATCTCGTTCGTCGTGCATGCCGCCTTCGCCGCAGAGTCCGCCGACCATCACCCCGACATCGACATCCGATGGAACAAGGTGACGATGACGCTCTCCACGCATTCGGAGAACGCTCTGACAGAGAAGGACACGGCACTGGCCGCCGAGTTCGACGCCATCGTTTGAGTACTGCGTACTCAAACGAGTACACAGTAGAAAGTACGCAGTACACAGGCTCCCGTTCTGGATCTGTGTACTGCGTACTCAGTACTGTGTACTCGCCGGCGGAGCCGGCGTCAGAATCCCAGCCGGTCGAGCATTTCGTCGCTCGATTGCCAGTCCTTTTCGACCCGGACGCTGAGATCGAGGAAGACCTTCGTACCGAACATGCGCTCGAGGTCATAGCGGGCCGAGGATCCGACCTCTCGGACCATCGATCCGCCCTTGCCGATGACCATCCCCTTCTGTGACTCCCGCTCGACATAGGCGACCGCGGTGACGTGGGTCACGCCGTTGCCTTTGACCTCGATCTCGGTCACGACGACCGTCAGCGAGTGGGGCAACTCGTCGCGCAGCCTCGACAGGTACTTCTCGCGGATGAGCTCGGCGGCGAGCAGTTGCTCGGGCTGATCCGTGATCGCATCCGCAGGAAAGAAGAACGGTCCCGGGTGGAGGCGCTTCACCAGTTCTTCCACGACGAGATCGGTCCCATTGCGCTTGAGAGCGGACACAGGAACGTATGCGTCGAAATCCCACGCCCCTGCCCTCGCGAGCTGCTCACCGATTTGCTCGGGGTCCGCGCGATCGACCTTGTTGACGACCACGACCGTCGGCGTCCCTGCCTCGAGGAGCCGTTCGGCGATCAGTTGGTCGCCAGGACCGATCGTCTGTGTCGCGTCGACGACGAAGAGGGCGGCATCCGCCTCGGCCAACGAGCCGTACACGAGCGCGTTGAGTCGTTCCCCGAGTTGGGTACGCGGCTTGTGGACTCCCGGCGTGTCGACGAAGACGATCTGTGCGTCCTCGGCTTCAAGCGTCAGGACACCGCGGATCGTGTTCCTCGTGGTCTGTGGCCGTGGAGAGGTGATGGCGATCTTCTGGCCGACCAACGCGTTCACGAGCGTCGACTTTCCGACATTGGGCCGCCCGACGATCGAAATGAAGCCTGACCGCTGTTCCTGACTCACGTACGTCCGACCCTTACCTTCGCGACGCGTCGGCCCTGCACCGACGTCGGCGTAAAGGTAAGGCCGTCATGATCGAACGATTCGCCCTCTTCTGGGACGCGACCCGCGAGCTCGAGCACGAGCCCACCGACGGTGTCCCACTCGTGGGAAGGCAGGTCGACGCCGACAAGTTCGGCAAGATCATCCACACCGAGTCTCGCATCGACCATGAATCCACCGGTGACCTCCACGACCATCGGTTCTTCCTCATCGAACTCGTCGACGATCTCACCCACGATCTCCTCGACGAGGTCCTCGATCGTCACGATCCCTGCGGTCCCTCCGAACTCGTCCACGACGATTGCCATGTGCTGCTGGTTGGCCTGCATCTCCCGGAGCAGCTCGAAGATCGGTTTCGTCTCCGGGACGAAATACGGCTCGCGGGCGACATCGGACGCAACACCGGGTTCGGCTTCGCGGTCGAACAGCTCGAGAAGGTCCCGCGAGAACAGGACTCCGATGACGTGGTCCATTCCGTCGCCGGTCACAGGGATGCGGGAGCGACCGCTCTCGAGAACCAAGTCGACTGCATCGTCGGTCGAGGCGGAACCTGCGATCGTGATCATGTCCGTCCGGGGAACCATGACCTCACGCACGATGGTTTCGGTGAATTCGAGCACGGAGCGAATCAGCGCCAGCTCTTCGGCATCGGCTGACTCGTGCTCGTCCACGATCTCCTCCACGTCGTCGAGATCGGCGATGAGGTCGCCAGCGGCATCGCCGAACTTGTAGGCGAGTGTGAGGGCGCCTGCCACCCGATAGGCCAAGGTGCCGGGGCGGCTTCGCCCGATCCGTCTGGGAATGATGTCGACAGCAAGCAGCAGCAACGCGGCCATGAGCACGAGGGCAAGCGCGAGCGTCCATCCGGACAGCGAATCCGTTATCGCCCAGGTGAGGGGGATCACCGCAAGAACGGTCAGAAACGTGATCGATGTTCCGAGCGCAGGTTGGAGCCGGGTTCGTTCCTCGAGCAAGTCCGCCACGGACTCGGCCCCCGACACATCCTCGGCGACGTCCCGCAACGCGTCAGCTCGCACCGTGCGGATGAGGCTCGCACCGCCCGCGCGTAGAGTCGCAGCGACCAGCACCAGGAGTGCGGCGACGACCAAGCCGGCGATGATGCCCCAGTCTGCGTTCATCGGCGGGCTACCCCGACGGTCGAAAGCAGTTCGCGTTCTCTCTGCTCCATGGCCTCGGCATCGGAATCAGTCATGTGATCCCACCCGAGGAGGTGGAGGAGTCCATGGCACACCATGAGGTGGAGCTCATCGGAGAAGCTCACCTCAAACTCATCTGCGTGTTGGGCAACGACATTCGTGGATATGAATATATCCCCCAAATTGATCGGTGGCGCACCCAGATCGCGAATCGGTGGTGATCCGGGCTTGGCATCTTCGATCGGAAACGACAGAACATCGGTCGGGCCCACCTTGCCGAGGTGCTCCTCGTTGAGCGATGCGATGGTCGCATCGTCGACGAATTGGATGACCACGACCGTGTCTTCATCGAGCCGTTCTGCTTCGAGGACCGACGCTGCGAAAGCGGCGAGAGCGTTGTCATCGATGTCAGGTGAACCGGATTCGGTGACCGTGACGTTCATGAACCGCCTGCAACGTTGACGGTCGGGAAGTCGGGGTACTCCACCCGTGCGTGGTAGTAGGACGCGAGTGCAGCGACGATCTCGGCTTTGATCGTCGTGAGTTCACCGAACGTGAGGGCGGACTCGTCGAACTGGCCGTCCTCGAGCTTCTCGCTCACGATCGCATCGACCAGTTTCGACAGACCGGTCTCGGTCGGCTGCTCGCTCTGGGCGTATGCACGCGCTGCAGCCTCTGTGGCATCCGAGATCATCACAATCGCCATTTCGCGCCGTGTCGGCTTCTGGCCGTGATGGCGGAACGCATCGGGATCGACGTCCGGATCCTTCTTGAGTGCCTGGTGATAGAAGTAGCGGATCAGACTGGTCCCGTGGTGCATTCGAATGCCGTTGGCGACCTCGTCAGGGATGCGGTACTGCTTGGCGAGTTCCAACCCGTCGATGACGTGCTCTCGGATGATCGCCACTGATTCCTCCGGCGTCAGCTCATCGTGGGGGTTGTAGCCGAGCTGATTCTCGACGAAATACTGCGGGTGTTCGGTCTTGCCGAGGTCGTGATACCACGCAGCTGCTTGGGCCAACAGCGGATCAGCGTTGATCGACCGCGCCGCACGTCCTGCAAGCGAACCGACCAACATCGAATGGTTGAAGGTTCCCGGCGCCTTCTCCTCGAGCA